>NZ_JBEXLR010000004.1:0-122889 GCF_040610095.1 Micromonospora sp. NPDC004540 | reverse complement strand
CCCGGTCCCGGGCGGCAGGGGCGTGGCCGGCGCGACCGGTCCGGCCGGGGAGGTGGGACGGGCAGGCGGCGACCGGGTGGCCCCCGCCGGACGGCCCGCCGGCTCGTCGCGGCCGGCGCCGCGCTGGTGCTCATGCTCGGCGGGGGCGCCTCCGGCGCGCTGGTCACCGACCGGCTGCTCGACGACGGGACCGTGGCCACGGCGGTCCGGGTCATCCCCGCCTCGACCAGCACGATCGACGGCCTCTCGGCGGTGGTAGCCGGGGTGTCGCCGAGCATCGTCACGGTCACCGCCACCGGCACCGGCGGCACCAGCCTCGGCTCGGGTGTCGTCCTCGACGCCGACGGGCTGATCCTGACCAACGCGCACGTGATCTCCTCCGGCGGCAGCCTGGCCGTGGAGCTGCCCGACGGGCGGACCGCCGCGGCCACCCTCGTCGGCAGCGACACCGGCGCGGACATCGCGCTGCTGCGGGCCGACGGTCTCAGCGGGCTCACCCCGGCGACGCTCGGCTCCGACGCCACCCTCCGCGTGGGCGATCCGGTGGTGGCCTTCGGCAGCCCGCTCGGGTTGGAGGGGACGGTGACCTCGGGCATCGTCTCCGCGCTGGACCGCTCGGTGGACGACATGAGCGGCCTGATCCAGACCGACGCCGCGATCAACCACGGCAACTCCGGCGGCGCGCTGGTCGACACCGCCGGCCGGGTGGTCGGCATCAACGTCGCCATCGCCACCACCGGTCAGGACGAGGGCAGCATCGGGCTCGGCTTCGCCATCCCGGTCGACACCGTCCGCGCCGTCGTCGACCGCCTCACCTCCGGCGCCACCGACTGACCCAGGACCGCCAACCCGCCCGCCCGAGCCCGAGCCGGGACGCTCAGGGCGACAGTTCGGCGGCCCGGCGGAGCAGCGCCCGCCGTTCCGGCTCGGAGCGGACCGCGTCGGCGGCGGTCCGGAACAGCGCGGCGGCGCGTACCGGGTCGCCGAGGCGGGCGGTCAACTCGGCCTCGGCGGCCACCGCCGGCGGGTAGCCGTCCAGCGCCCCGCCGGCCCGGGCCTCGGCGAGCAGGGCCAGCCCGGCGGCGGGGCCGTACGCGTAGCCGTGGGCCACCGCCCGGTTCAGCCGGACCACCGGGGTCGGGTGGTGTGCGACCAGCGCGTCGTAGCAGCCGGCGATGGCCGGCCAGTCGGTCCCGGCGGCGGTCGGGGCGGTGGCGTGCACGGCGGCGACCCGGGCCTGGAGGGCGTACGGGCCGTCGCCGGCGTGCTCCAGCAGCGCGACGCCCTCGGCGATGGCGGCCCGGTCCCACCGGGCGCGGTCCTGCCGGTCGAGGGTGAGCAGGTCGCCGGACGGGTCGCGGCGGGCCGCCCGGCGGGAGTGGTGCAGCAGGAACAGGGCGAGGAGCCCGGCCGTCTCGGGCTGGTCCGGCAGGAGCGTGTGCAGCAGCCGGGCCAGCCGGATCGCCTCGGCGGCGAACGCGGGCTCGCCGTCGGCGTCGTACCCCCGGGTGAAGAGCAGGTAGAGCACGCCCAGCACGCCCGGCAGGCGCTCGACCAGCGCGGGCCCGGTCGGCACCCGGTACGGCACGCCGGCCGCGGCGATCCGGGCCTTGGCCCGGGTGAGCCGGCGGGTCATCGTCGACTCGGTGACCAGGAAGGCGCGGGCGATGTCGGCGGTCGGCACCCCGGCCACCGTGCGCAGGGTCAGCGCCACCCGGGCCTCCAGCGCCAGCGCCGGGTGGCAGCAGGTGAAGATGAGCCGGAGCCGGTCGTCCACCACGTCTCCCTCCGGTTGCGCGGGCGTGGGATCGGTGAGCAGCGCCAGGTCGCGCAGCTTGCGGCGTTCCACGCTGGCCCGGCGCAGCACGTCCACCGCCCGGTTGCGGGCGGTGGTCATCAGCCACCCGCCCGGGTTGTCCGGCACGCCGGTCCGGGGCCAGCGCTCCAGCGCCGCCGCGAGGGCCTCCTGGGCGCAGTCCTCGGCGAGGGTCCAGTCGCCGGTGACGCGGATCAGGGCGGCCACGATCCGCGGGTACGCCTCGGCGCCCGCGTCGGCGACCGCCCCGGCCGCGTCGGTCACCCGGATCAGTCCTCCACCAGCGGGCGCAGTTCGATGCGCCCGGCGTACGCCATCGGGTGGGCGCGGGCCACCTCGACCGCCTCGTCCAGGTCGGCGCACTCCAGCAGGTCGAAGCCCACGATCACCTCCTTGGTCTCGGCGAACGGGCCGTCGGTGAGCAGCAGCTCGCCGTCGCGGACCCGGACGGTGGTCGCGGCCGACGGGGGCGCGAACCGGCTGCCGGTCAGCCGCTGGCCGTTGGCGTCCCGCTCGGCCACCCACTTCTCGATGTCGGGCGCGGCGTCCGGGTTCCGGTCCGGCTGGGTGTCGGTGCAGACGAGCATCATGTACTTCATCGCTTCACTCCTGTCGGTCGTGCTTCCATCCCCCCTGACGATCGGGCGTCGCGCATCCGGACAGCCGAGGGAAAAATATCGGTGGTGATTTTCGGGGCCCGGCGGGGTAATGCCGGGCGATGTTCTTCATCTTCGGCCTCCGGACCAAGGTCGACCGGTCCGGCGTGGTCACCCAGGTCTGCCGCAACTGCGGCAACCAGGCCGCCCAGGTCATCACCCGGCGGGCCACGAAATTCACCCTCTTCTTCATCCCGCTGATCCCGGTGCGCACCCGCTACGCCCAGCAGTGCACGTTCTGCGGCGCGGAGTACGAGGTCTCCCGGGCCGAGGCCGAGCGCCTCCCGGTCGGCTGACCGTGGCGCGCTTCCTCTGCTGGCTGATCGGCCGCCAGCCGGTCACCCCGCCGGCCGCGCCGGTGCACACCGTCTCCCGGCCGCCCTGCACGCCCGGCCGCCGGCACCGCCGCCGCAGCCGGCCCACGGCGGGCGCCCAGTCACCCCGCTCACCCTGGAACCGCTCCGCCGGCCGCTGACGACAGCGTGAAGTGGCTGGCCGGGTCGCGGTGCGACTGGCAGGATCGTCGGCATGAGCCGACCGCGAAAGGCCGATGCCGCGTAGGCGTCCGAAGGCCCTGCGGGCCGCGAACTGGAGGCCGTCCGAGGGCGTTCCGGTCCGGCGCATCCGCGGCGTCACCGCCCTCACCCGGGTCGCTGTGCGGCGGCTGGAGGAGCGGCACTACCACGTCAACGCCGTCCACCGCGCGCTCGCCGGGTACGTCGCCGTCCTGCGGCAGCCCGGCCGCTACCTGAGCGGCCCGCAGCACCTGAGTCCCGGCATCGAGCCGGAGGACGACCGTGATCTGCTCGCCGAGGTACTGCCCCGGTTGCCCGCCGCCGCGCGGGCCGACCTCGGGCGCATCGTCGACCGTCTCGATCGCGAGTACCACCGCCGTACCGTTCCCGTGCCGTGGCCGGTCCGGGACTGGGAACGCGGCGCGGGCTGGTGGTGGCGCCGGCTGCGGGAGCGGTGAGCGCACACCGCCTATTCTGGGCGGATCATGACGGAGACCGCGCAGCGCCTGGCCGACATCCGGGGTGGCGTGCCGCCCCGGCGGCACAACGCCCGCACCATCGCCGCGCTGACCGGCAATCCCGGCTGCACCCGCCGGGCGGTGCTGGACAGCGCCGGGGTCGACAAGCCGAAGCTGGCCGAGCGGATCGGCTTCCCGGCCCGGTTCGGCCAGTCCCGCTTCGCAATCACCCGGGGCAACGCGTTCGAGGCTCAGGTGAAGGCGGACGGCGGGGCGGAGCTGCTGCGCCTGGTCGCGGAGCGGCTGGGCGTACCGGTGCCGGACGGGGCCACCTGGACCGACCTGGGCGGCGACGAGGACCGGCCGGAGCGTTCGCGCGCCGCGCTGACGGCGTCCGGGGACGGGCCAGCGCTCTTCGACCACCCGCTGCTCGGCCTGGACGTCGCCGGCCGCCGGGTGAACCTGGAGCCGGACCTGGTGGCCGCCCGGCTCGCCGGCCGCTTCCACGTCGTGGAGATCAAGTCCTTCCCGGTCATCGACGGCCAGGCCGACCCGGCCAAGGTGGCCGCCGCCGCGATCCAGTCCGCCGTCTACGTGCTGGCGCTGCGCGAACTGCTCGCCGCCGAGGGGCAGGATCCGGACCTTGTCTCGCACGAGGTGGTGCTGGTCTGCCCGCGCGACTTCGCCAACCGGCCGGTGGCCAGCCTGCTCGACGTGCGCAAGCAGTTGCTGGTGCTGCGCCGGCAGCTCGACCGGATGGCCCGGATCGACGACCTGCTCGCCGCCGTGCCGGCCGGGTTCACCGCCGACCTGACCGCCGACCCGGCGACGCTGGCCGGTGCGCTCGCCGGCGTCCCGGCCCGCTACGCGCCGGACTGCCTGGCCGCCTGCGAGCTGGCCTACTTCTGCCGGCACGAGGCGCGCGGCCACACCGGCGCGCTGGGCCGGCCGGTCCGGGAGGCGCTCGGCGGCGTCGCCGAGGTGACCGAGGTGCTGGCGCTCGCGACCGGTGAACGCGCCCCCGAACCGGAGCAGGCGGAGGCCGCCGCGCTGCTGCGCGCCGCCGCGCGCCTGCGCGCCGACGCCCTCGCCGGACACCCCGCATGACCACGCCCCGACGCCCCGCCCGGAGGACCCGGTGAGCACCCTGCGCGCGCTGGCCCAGGCGCAGGCGGTCGCCGCCGGGGTGGCCCAGCCGGTGGCCACCGTCCGGCACCTGCACCTGTCCGACCGCCCGCTGGTGCTGGTGCCGCTCGCCCTGGCCGGCGAGGCGAACGCCCCGCTCGCGGCCCTGGTCGGCGCCGCACCCGACGAGGCCCGGCTGCTGGTCGTGCCGCAGCCCCGCAACCGGGACCAGCGCTTCGCGTTCGCGGCCGAGCTGGCCGGGATCGTGCTGCCCTACCTGGACGAGTTCCGGGACCGCACCGAGGCGGTGCCGGTCGACCGGGGCCGGGACGTCCGGCACCGCTACGTCGACGCCCCGCAGGTGCTCGTGCCGAACCCGGCCGGGATCACCTTCCTGCGGCTGTTCGGCCGCTCCACCCGGTTCCGCCGGCCGGACGGCGAGCACCCGGTGCACCCGTCGGTGCCGCTGCTCGGCCGCTGGCTGACCTTCTTCGCCGAGCGCGCCGAGCACCCCGGCTCGGCGGCGCTCGTGGCGATGACCGAGGCGCTGACGCTGCACTGGGCGACCGGGCAGAGCGCCGTGGAGGACCTGCACCTCCCGGCGTTGCTCGGCTGGCTCGACCCGCCGCCCGGGCTCACCGGCGCCGAGGCCGCCGCCCGCGCCGAGGACCCGGAGCACTTCCCGCCGGCCGGCCCGGCCACCGACCCGGACTTCGACAACCACCGGCTCGCGCCGGCCATCGAGGCGTACACCCGCGCCGGTGACGACCCGGTTGCCCGCGCGGCCGCGTACGCGGAGCTGGAGAAGCTGCTGCGCGACCAGCTGGCGCCCACCTGGGAGCTGATGTGGCGCGGCGTCGGGTTGCTCCGCGGGCTGGCGCCCGGCGCGCGGGTGGCCGGCCGCTGGGACGGCGACAAGGACGCCTTCACGGCGCACGCCGAGCACGTCGACGCCGGGGGCGGCCCGCAGCCGCGGCGGGACGGTGCGGTGGCCGCGGCCATGCGCCTGCACCGGCTGGAGCGGGCGCTGGCCTCCTACGCGGTGCAGCGCGCCTACGACGACCCGCTGGTCATGGCCGAGCACCGGCTGACCGGGGAGGCGTTCGTCGGCGACGTGACCCTGGCCGACCCGAAGCGGGTGGACGACACCGGCAAGCGGCCGGTGCTGCGCCCGCGGATCCAGGTGGTCACCACCGAGCCGGTGCTCGTGCCGGTCGGCGCGACGCTCCACTCGCCGGCGCGGCCGGGCCAGAAGGCCAAGGTGGTCTTCGTGACCCCGGCCGCGGACGGCAAGACCGAGGTGGTGCTGGAGCTCTCCGGCGGGATGGGGCGCGGGCTGACCGCCACGCCGGGCAGCGTGCCGGAGGTGGGGGAGCGGCTCTGCCTCACCACCCTCTCGGACGGCTTCCTGCCGTCCGGCGCCTTCCCCGCCCCCGAGGAGACCCCGTGGACCCACGGCGGCCCACCCGCCGCGACACCCGCCCCCGCGGACCCGGTCCCGGCGGCCGACGCCGATCCAGCCGAGGACTGGTCCTGATGCCCGCGCCGGTCAGCTGAGCGCGGCCAGCGCCTCACCGGCCTCGACCGCCGTCGGCCGCCCCGGGTCCGCCGCCAGCAGGGCCTCCAGCGCCTTCCGGTACGCGACGTCGCGCGCCGCCCCGGCGGGCGTCTCGACATCCGGGGCCACCCCGCAGCCCTCCCAGTTGGTGCCGCTGACCGGGTTCACCGGCCGGGCCACCGGCACGGTCAGCTCCAGGTGCGGGTGCAGCCGGTGCCCGACCCGCGGGTGCGCCCCGCCCCGGGTCCGCTCGCCGACCACGGTGGCCCGGCCGAGCTGCTGGAGGTCGTAGGCCAGCTCCTCGCCGCCGGAGAACGTCTCCGGGCCGGTCAGCACGAACACCGGCTTCTCCGGCGCGTAGCGGGGCACGGGCAGCCAGGCGGCGCTCCAGTACTGGTGGGTGGCGCCGGCCCGGTCGTGCATGGTGTGCAGGTGGGCCGGCTCGGCGAAGAACCAGCCGCAGACCAGGGCCACCATGTCCGGGCTGCCGCCCCGGTTGTCGCGCAGGTCGAGCAGGAGCGCGTCGGTGCCGGGCGAGCAACCGGAGTGCGGCCGTCACGAGGTCGCCGGCCAGTTGGGGTGGGAAGAGGTACGGCGTGATCGTCAGCAGCCCGACGTTGCCGGGCAGCCGTTCCACCCGGGCCACGCCGCCCATGGTGAGCGTGGCGAGCCGCGCGAAGTGCACCTCGGCGGGGTCGTCGGCGATGTCGGCCAGCGGCGTCTCGTGGTGCTTGAGCCGCAGGTGCAGGTCGCCGTTGGCCGCCTGCAGGTCGGTGGTGACCAGCGCGCCGAGCGCCGCCGCGTCGGCCGCCCCCGCGTAGGCCCCCGCGCGGAGCCGGTCGCCGAGGTGGGCGGCGATGCGGCCGGCCACCTCGGGAAAGACGTACTGCTCGGCGACGAGCTTCGCGGCCCGCTCGACGATGTCGGTGATCTCATCCTGGCGCATGTCCTGAGTAGAGCAGCATGGTTGACAAAGCGTCAAGAGAATTGGACGCTTTCGTGGTGACCGACGAACCGCTGGAGATCCGCACCCCGGCCCAGTTCAAGGCGCTGGCCCACCCGTTCCGGCACCGGCTGCTCTTCGCGCTCGGGTCCGGGCCGGCCACCATCAGCCAGCTGGCCACCGGGCTCGGCGCGGCCAAGGGCACCGTCGCGCACCACCTCAAGGTGCTCACCGAGGCCGGCATGGTCCGCGTCGCGCACACCCGCCAGGTCCGGGGCGGCACCGAGCAGTACCACGAGCGCGCCTTCCGCCGCCTGGTCGGCGAGACCGTCGACGCCGGCGCCACCGGCGCGCTGTTCGGCGCGGTCGCCGAGGAACTGGCCGGCGACCCCGACCCGCTGCTGCACCTGCGCCACCTGCGGCTCACCCCGGCCCAGGCCCAGCGGCTCCGGGCCACCCTCGACGCGCTCGTCGGCGAGGCCGAGGAGGCCGGCCCCGACCAGCCCCGCTACGGCGTCCTGGTCTCCCTCTACCGCCGCGGCGCCCCGGCACACCCCGGCCCGCCGGGGCGGTGAGCACCACCGATCGGCTCTGGCGGCGGCACCGGGCGCTGGCTAGGCTTGCGCCGTTCGCCGTCCGCAACCGGTCCTCACCGCCGAGGGTGCACGTCTCAAGAGAGAGCCGGAGCGAATCGTTGTCCCCCAGCACGACGTGAGCCCCGCCGCCGTGGCGCCGGCCCGTCGCCCGCTCTCCGGCCGTGTCGGGCTCGCCGCGGCCGTCCTCGTCGTACTCGGGGAAGCGGCCTGGCTCGTCGCCGGCCTGCCGGGCGGAGCCCTGGTCAGCGACCTCGGCGCGGTGGCGGTGTCGACCTGGGCGGCGGTGGCCTGCACGGGCGTGGCCCGGCGGCACCCGGCCCCGCTGCGCCGGTTCTGGGCGCTGCTCGCGGCCACCATGATCCTCGCGGCGCTCGGCCGCACGGTGTGGACGGTCGAGCGGCTCGGCGGGCACGACCTGCCGCACACCCCGCTGGTCGGCGGGCTGTTCACCGCCGGCATCGTCACCGGCACCGCCGCGCTGCTCTGCTCCCTGGCCGCCCCGCGCAGCCTCGTCGGGCAGGCCCGCACCCTGCTCGACGGGGTGATCGTCGCGCTGGCCCTCATCCCGATCGGCTGGGTGGTGGTGTTCCGCGACCTCGCCGCCGCCGACCTGGCCGATCCGCTGCGCACCGCCGGGCTGCTCTACCCGATGCTCGACCTGATGCAGCTCACCATCCTGGTGGCGGTCGCCGGACCCGCCCGTCCGATGTGGCGGGCGCTCACCGTGATCGGCGTCGGCCTGGCCACCCGGGCCACGGCCGACGCCGTCTACGTCTCGCTCGTCGCGCACGGCACCTACGCCCCCGGCCACCCGATCGACGTCTGCTGGCCGCTGAGCTACCTGCTGATCGGCCTCGCCACCCGCTACCCACCGCCGCCCACCTGCACCGAAGAGGAGGAGAGCGGCGAGTCGCCGCTGCCGCCGTGGTGGCGGGTCGCCCTGCCGTACCTGCCGGTGGGCGGGGCGATCGTCGCCGTGGTGCTCTCCCGGCGGCCCACCGGGCAAACCCCGCACCTGATCTTCATCGGCATGATGACGCTGCTCGGAGTGCTCGCGCTGCGCCAGGGGCTGGCCGCCAACGAGAACCTGCGGCTGGTCGCCCGGCTGCGCCGGCTCGCCTACTCCGACCAGCTCACCGGCCTGCCCAACCGGCTGACCTTCACCCGGCGGCTGCGCCGCGCCCTGCGCGACGGCGGCCCGGTCGCCGTGCTGCTCCTCGACCTGGACGGGTTCAAGCAGGTCAACGACCGCTTCGGGCACGCCGCCGGTGACCGGCTGCTGCGCACCATCGCGGAGCGGATGCGGGACGCGACCGGCCCGGACGGGATGATCGCGCGGCTCGGCGGCGACGAGTTCGCCGTGCTGGTCGCCGGGGACCGGCCGGTGCCGCCCGAGCGGCTGGCCGTCCGGCTGCTCGCCGCCCTCGAACCGCTGCCCGGCGAGGAGGACCTGGGCGTGCACCCCTCGGCCAGCATCGGCATCGCCGAGTACGGCCCGCAGCACACCTCCCACACCGACCTGCTCCGCGACGCCGACATCGCCATGTACGCGGCGAAGGCGGCCGGCAAGTCCGCGTACCGGACCTGCACGCCACAGCTGCGGGAGTCGGCGGTGACCCGGGCCGAGCTGATCGCCGACCTGCGCCGCGCCGTCGACGAGGGCCAGCTGCTCATGGAGTTCCAGCCCATCGTCGACCTGGCCACCGGCACGGTACGCAGCGCCGAGGCGCTGGTCCGCTGGCGGCACCCCCGGCTCGGCGTGCTCACGCCGGCGCGGTTCCTGCCGCTGGCCGAGGAGACCGGACTGATCCTGGCCATCGACCGGTGGGTGATTCACGAGGCGTGCCGGGCGGCGGCCACCTGGCGGAAGCACGCCCCCGAGGTGAGCGTGGCGGTCAACATCGCCGCCGCCCACCTGCGCCGTCCCGACCTGATCGCCACGGTCACCGGGGCCGTCGGCGCGGCCGGCCTGCCGCCCCGCGCACTCACCCTGGAACTCACCGAGTCGGCCCTGATCGAGGGGAGCGAGGCGGTGCTCGACGGGCTGACCCAGCTCCGCGACCTCGGGGTGCGCATCGCCATCGACGACTTCGGCACCGGCTACTCCTCGCTGAGCTACCTGCACCGGATCCCGGCCACCGAGCTGAAGATCGACCGGTCCTTCGTGTCCCGACTCGACGCCGGCGACGCGCGGGCGTACGCCACGGTGGAGATGGTCACCCGGCTGGCGGGCGCGTTCGACCTGGCCGTGGTGGCCGAGGGCGTGGAGACCGGCAGCCAGCACGCCGCGGTGGCCGCGATCGGCTGCCTGCACGGCCAGGGCTGGCGCTACGGCCGCCCAGCCGCCCTGTCGGAGCTGCTCCCCGCGCTCACCCCGGTCGACGCGGCCCGCTGACCGGCCCGCCCGGCGCAGGGTCGAAGGTCCCGGGCAGGACGGGGGGTTCGGCCCTGCCGGCGGTGCCCCGCCCACCGCCACGATGGTGTCGACAAGAAACGCAGACACCATCCACACAGGAGCCGAAGATGAAGCGACGGACGCTCGACCTGTTGTTCAGCATCGGTGGGCTGGGCCTCGCGGTCCTGCTGCTCGTCGTCGGCGTCGTCCTGACGACGAACGCCAACTTCGCCAACCGCTACGTGCACGACCAGCTCGCCGCCCAGCACATCAGCTTTACTCCGGCCGACCGGCTGAGCGACGAGGAGAAGAAGTCGGACTGCCTGCGCGAGTACGCCGGCAAGCAGCTCACCACCGGCAAACAGGCCGAGTGCTACGCAAATGAGTACATCGGCCTGCACCTCAAGTCGATCGGCGACGGCAAGACCTACGCCGACCTGGGCGCGCCGCAGACCGCGCTGCGCGAGCAGGTGGCCCAGGCCCAGCAGAGCAACGCCGCCAACCTGGCCGACCTGCAGAAGCAGCTCGCCGACGTCACCGCCCAGCGGGAGACCGTGTTCAAGGGTGAGACCCTGCGCGGCCTGCTGCTCACCTCGTACGGCTTCAGCGAGTTCGGCCGCAAGGCCGAGCAGGGCGCCCTGGCCATGTACCTCGGCGCGGCGCTGCTCCTGCTGCTCTCGGTCGCCGGCCTGGTGCACGCCTTCCGCACCCCGGCCAGCGAGACCTTCGCCGCACCTGAGAAGGAGCGGGTCACCGCCTGACCTGGTCCCCGACCGCCCCGGCCTCCCGCATCTCCCGGCGGAGGCTGGGGCCGTCGCTGTCCGCCCGAGCGAAGATACTGTCGCGCATGAACCGTCCCACCCCGTTCGACTTCGGCCTCACCTGGTTCGCCACCCAGTTCCATCAGGACTGGCGCTATTCGGGCACAGCCGATGAACTCATTGGGAAGGCGCTCGGTCCGGAGACGGATCCGTGGGAGGTCGAGGCGCTGCGGCGGGACGCCGCCTCGATGCTCCACGGGCTGACCGCGGAGGAGATCGAACTCCTTTGGATCACGGGAACCTGGCAGCCGATCTTTTTCGGCCCGGACGCCGCGTCGCCGTCCGGGCCAGAGTGGCTGCGGCTGATCATCGAGCGGTGTGTGCGCTGGCAGCAGGAACACGGCGAGTCGCCACGACCGGAGGCGGATTGGGAGTCGGGCATCGCCCTCGCTGACGCTGTCGCCAGCGAGATCGTCGGACTGGCGGCGTCCGTACCGGAGGAGTGGAGCCCGGAGGGCCGGCTGACGACGACCCTCCTGCGCTGCAACCGGGCCTGCAGCCCGGACCTGGCCCTGCGCTGGTCGCTCCGGATGGCGACGCAGCACGTGCCATCGATCAAAGCCGATCAGTTCGCGCGCCTGCTCCGCCTGGGCGAGGCTCTCGGGTACGGCGAATATGTCGTCCCCGAGCTTCTGGACTGGGTGGAATGAGAGTTCCGAATCACGCTTGACCCTCACGCAACGGGAGGCGGGAGCCTTGGTCGCGGAAGGGAGGGAACCATGGCGTACACGGTGGGTCAGGTGGCGCGGGCGGCCCGGGTGACGGTCCGGACGCTGCACCACTACGACGAGATCGGGCTGCTCTCGCCGAGCGGCCGCACCGCGGCGGGCTACCGCCGCTACGACGACGCGGACCTGGAACGGTTGCAGCTGATCCGGGCCTACCGGGAGCTGGGGTTCCCGTTGGAGGAGATCGCCGAGATCCTCGACGACCCGGGCGGCGATCCGTTGCCGCACCTACGCCGGCAGCACGAGCTGCTGACCGGGCGGATCGGGAAGTTGCGGGACATGGTCGCGGCGATCGAACTCGCGATGGAGGCGAGAAAGTTGGACATTCAGCTCACCCCGGAGGAGCGGTTCGAGGTGTTCGGGGACTTCGACCCGGACGAGCACGCCGAGGAGGCCGAGCGGCGCTGGGGCGGCACCGACGCGTACCGGCAGTCGACCGAGCGGGCCGCCCGCTACTCGAAGGAGGACTGGCTGCGCAACAAGGCCGAGAACGAGGAGTGGGGGCGGCGGATCACCGCGCTGATGGAGTCGGGCGCCCCGGCCGACTCGCCGGAGGCCATGGCCATGGCCGAGGAGCACCGCCAGCTCATCAGCCGGTGGTTCTACGACTGCTCGTACGAGATCCACACCGGGCTGGCGGACATGTACCTGGCCGACCCGCGGTTCACCGCGTACTACGAGAACATCCGGCCGGGCCTGGCCGCGTACCTGAACGAGGCGATCCACGCCAACGCGATCAGCCGGGCCTGATCCGCCCCGGGTGCCAGGATGGGCCGGACGACTCACCCTCGGGAGGACACGTGTTCATCGTCGCCGGCACCCTCTACGTCGACCCGGCCCAGCGGGACGCCTACCTGGCCTCCTGCACAGAGGTCGTCCGGGCGGCCCGCTCGGCGCCGGGCTGCGTGGACTTCGCGGTCAGCGCGGACCTGGTCGAGCCGGGCCGGATCAACGTCTACGAGCGGTGGGAGTCCGACGAGCAACTGCTCGACTTCCGCGGCTCCGGCCCGGGCGGCGAACAGGCGGCGATGATCCTCGGCGCGGAGGTGCACCGGTTCCTCATCTCCGGCGTCGAAGCGCCGTGACCCGGTCCAAGGGGTTTGAGTCACCCACGTCATCAAGTTCGTAGTCGCTCGCGGGAACATCACCGGCCGGCCGCGACCTGCGCAGAGCGCGCGGACCGCTGAGTCGTTCCCGAGGTCAGCGACGAGCGGGCGCCCGACCAGCCTGGCCGGGCGCCCGCGCGACAGACGCCCGCTACAACACCAGGTCGAGCAGGAGGACGCCGGCGAAGCCGACCACCGAGATGATCGTCTCCATCACCGACCAGCTCTTGATGGTCTGCCCGACGGTCAACCCGAAGTACTCCTTCACGAGCCAGAAGCCGGCGTCGTTGACGTGCGAGAAGAACAGCGAGCCGCAGCCGATGGCCAGCGCGAGCAGCGCCACCTCCGGGCCCTGGAGGGTGGCCGCGAGCGGCGAGACGATGCCGGCGGCGGTGATGGTGGCGACGGTGGCCGAGCCGGTGGCCACCCGGATGCCGACCGCGACCAGCCAGCCCAGCAGCAGCGGCGACAGGTTCGCGCCCTCGGAGGCGTCCGCGACCAGGTTGCCCACGCCCGCGTCGACCAGCACCTGCTTGAAGCCGCCGCCGGCGGCGACGATCAGCAGGATGCCGGCGATCGCCGGCAGCGAGCCGCCCAGGAAGCCGGAGACCTGGTTGCGGCTGAACCCGGTCCCGTAGCCCAGGAAGATCATCGCGAAGATGACGCCGGCCAGCAGCGCGACGATCGGGGTGCCGACGATGTCCAGCGCCTTGCGGCCGGCGGTGTCCTCGGCCAGGGTCAGCTCGCCGATCGCGCGCAGCAGCATGAGCACCACCGGCAGCAGCACGGTGACCACGGCGGCCCAGAGCGCCGGCTCGCGGCGGGCGCGCGGGCCCACCGGCTCCTCGATCGGCGCGCCGGGGCGGCCGGCGCCTGGGTTGACCAGGTCGTCCTCGGTGACCAGGTCACCGTCGGCGTCGAGCCGGCCCTCGCCGGGGCGGGTCGGCCGCCGGTCCCCGCCGACGGCGAGCGGCCGCCGGGTGGGCAGCAGCGCCTCCGGCGCGGTGGCCGGCACGTAGCGGGCGATGAAGTTGCCGAAGACCGGGCCGGCGATGATCACCGTGGGGATCGCGACCAGCAGGCCCAGGGCCAGGGTCTGGCCGAGGTTGGCGCCGAGCGCGTCGATCGCGACCAGCGGGCCGGGGTGCGGTGGCACCAGGCCGTGCAGCACCGACAGGCCGGCCAGCGCCGGGATGCCGATCTTCATCAGCGGCACGTCGACCCGGCGGGAGACCAGCAGCACGATCGGCACCAGCAGGACCACGCCGACCTCGAAGAAGAGGGGGAGCCCGATCAGCGCGGCCACGCCGGCCATGGCCCAGGGCAGCGCGCCGCCGGAGACCCGGCCGACCACCCGTTCCACGATGCTGTCCGCGCCGCCGGATTCGGCGAGCAGGCCGCCGATCATCGCGCCGAGCGCGATCAGCAGGCCGACGCCGCCGACCGTGGACCCGACCCCGCCGCTGAACGAGGTGACGATCTTGTCGGCGCTGACCCCGGCGACCACGCCGAGCACGGCCGCGCCGAGGATCAGCGCCAGGAACGGGTGCACCTTGCCCCAGGCGATCAGCACCACCACCGCGGCGATGCCGAGCAGAGCGGCGATGACGAGTTGGGTGTTGCCGGCGTTCGTGAGCGGTTCCGCCGGTGCGGCGAGCAGTGTGACCACGGCAATCACGACCTTCGGTAGTCGTCCGTGCCTCCGGTACGGGCGATCACTGGGGAGGAGCGGTGGGTGGTGGTTCCGGCGGCAGGCTCGGCGCCAGCCGCCGCAGGGACGCGAACGTCGGTACGAGCGCGTCGTACAGCTCGGAGAAGAGCGGCAGCAGAGCCGCGTACGTGGCGGCGGAGGCGGGGTTCGGGCGTACCGTCTCGTCGATCCTGACCAGGTCGGCGGCGACCTCGATCGACTCGATCAGGCCGAGCGCCTGCATGCCGAGCAGGGCGGCGCCGAAGCTGGACCCCTCGTGCCCGGTCGGGAAGCGCACCGGCATGCCGAGCGCGTCGGCGAGGATCTGCCGCCACAGGGGACTGCGGGCGAAGCCGCCGCTGGCGCGGACCTCGCGTACCTCGTTGCCGGCCGCCCGGACCGAGGCGAGGACCAGCGCGAGCTGCTGGCAGACCCCCTCCAGCGCGGCCCGGACCAGGTGCGCCCGGCCGTGCCCGTGGGTCAGCCCCACGTACGCGCCGCGGGGCAGCGCGCTCCAGTGCGGCGCCCGCTCGCTGAGCAGGTAGGGCAGCATGATCAGCCCGCCGGAGCCGACCGGCGCCCCGGCGGCCAGGTCGAGCAGTTCCTCCTCGGCGTGCTCGCCCAGCTCGGGGGCGAGCGCCTCGTTGGCCCACTGGAGGACGATCCCGCCGTTGTTGATCGCCCCGCCGACCACCCAGCGCTGCTCGGTCAGCGCGTAGCAGAAGACGCCACCGAGCGGGTCGACGCCGGGGCGCTCCACCATCACCCGCATCGCCCCGCTGGTGCCGATCGAGCAGGCCACCTCGCCGGGATGCACCGCGCCGAGCCCCAGGTTCGCCAGCGGCCCGTCGCCGGCGCCCACCACGATCGGGGTGTCCGGGGGCAGGCCGGTGGCCCGGGCCGCCTCGGCGGTCAGCCCGGGCAGCACGTGGGTGGTGGGGACGAGCTGCGGAAGCTGCTCCTCGGTGATCCCGGCGATGCCGAGCGCCTCGGCGTCCCAGGCCAGCCGGTGGATGTTCATGAGCCCGGTGGCGGAGGCGACCGAGTGGTCGGTGACCAGCGCCCCGGCCAGGCGCAGCAGCACATAGTCCTTGATCCCGACCCAGTGCGCGACCCGCTCGTGCAGCTTCGGTTGCTGCTCGGCGAACCAGACCAGCTTGGGCAGCGGCGCCATCGGGTGCACGGGGGTGCCGGTGCGCCGGTGGATGGCCAGCCCGGAAGGGACGGCCCGTAGCCGCTCGGCCTGGGCGCTGGCCCGGGAGTCGGCCCAGGTGACCGACGGGGTGAGCGGAGCGCCGCCGGCGTCCAGCCCGATCAGGCTGTGCATCGCGGTGCTGAACGACAGGCCGGCGATCGGCCGGCGCAGCTCCTCGGCCACCGCCCGGATCGACCCCACCACGGCGTCGAAGATCCGGACCGGGTCCTGCTCGGCGTAGCCGGGGCGCGGCTCCTCTAGGGGGTAGCCGATCGAGTGGGTGGCGAGTTGCCGGCCACCGGTGTCGTACGCGACCGCCTTGGTGCTGGTGGTGCCGATGTCCACCCCCACCACGACGGCCGGGTCGCCCACCGGTGCACCTCCTCGCGTCCCCGGGGGTCGCGGCGCGTCCCGCCCTGCGGCTGACGTTACCGACGCGCCGACCCCCTCGCATGGCGAAGCGGCCCGCCCACGGAAGCCGTGAACCGACGCGGAAGATTCCGCCTAACGTGTCGCGCAATCACCCTTTCGGTCAAATCGGCAATTTGCGCGTGTCTTGCCACCCCCGCGCCGCCGTTGACATGAATGACACCCCGATTGGTGGGCTCGCGCGGCGGAGGAGTCGGCGTGGCGATGACTGATTCGACGGGTTCCACATGGCGCTACCGGTGGGCGCACCGGCAGAACGACCGGCGGCAGCGGGCCTTCCGCGCGGCCGACGAGGCGTGGCGACGCCGCGACGACGAGCTGCGGCGGCTGCGTACTCTCGCCGGTTCCTTCCACGGCTCGACCGAGGCCGGCGCGGGCCTGCCCATCGAGTTGGCCCCCGGTGAGGTCGTCTTCTGGACCCTGCCGGCCGCGCAACTGGTCGAGGTCCGGCACACCGCCGTGCTGCCGGCCCCCGAGCTGACCGTCGACCCGGAACCGCCGACGCTGCGCCCCCGCCGCCCCGAAGGGGTGAAGGTGGTCGACGCCGGGCTCGCCGTGCTGACCAACCGCCGTCTCGTTCTGCTCGGCGGTCGCGGCCGGCGCGACTGGACGTACGGGCGGATGACCGGGCTGTCCCACGACCCGGGGGCGCCCGTCACGCTGATCCAGGTCCTCGACCGGAGGCGTACCTCCGGTCTGCTGCTACCCACCGGCGCGGTGGCCGACTTCCGGTTCACGCTCACCCTGGCCTTCGCCGACGCGATCGAGCAGCGCGCCGCGGTCGTCGCCCAGCTTGACGAGCTGATCGCGGAGCACGAGGCGGAGCGGCCGGCCCGGCCGGCCGTGCTCACCCCGGCCCAGGCCCGCCTCTCCGCGCTGCTCCCCGGCGGCCGGCGGACCATCGCGGTCGCCGTGGCCCTCGCGCTGATCGTGCCGGCCCTGCTCTTCGAGTCCGACCCGCCGGTGCGCCCCGGCTCGGAGATGGCCTCCGCGGCCACCCCCGCCACCAGCGCCACCGCCACCCCCGCCCCCGCGCCCCCGCCGATCGCCCCCGCCGTCCAGCCCCGCGCGAAGCCGCAGCGCACCCGGACCGCGCCGGCCACCGCGCCGACCGGGAGCACCCCGTCGCAGCCGGCGCCCGAGCGCCGCTGCGGCGCCCCGGCCAACCCCTACGGGTACGACTTCTGCGGCGGCCAGCGGATCCGCAAGCCGGCCGCCGGGGTCTGCGACTGGTTCGAGTGTGTGCCCGGCTTCTGGTCCGGTCGCGGCTGGCTGGTGCAGTGCCGCGACGGCACGGTCAGCCTGACCGGCGGGCAGCGCGACTCCTGCGCCGACAACCGGGGCTTCCGCCGGACCTTCTGGACCTGACCGGTCAGCCGCCGAAGTCGGGGACGGTGAGCGAGCCGTCCTCGGCCAGCGGGAAACCGGGGTTCCAGGCGATCTCCCACAGGTGGCCGTCCGGGTCGGTGAAGCAGCCCGCGTACCCGCCGTAGAAGGTGTCCCGGGCCGGCCGGGTGACCGTCGCGCCGGCCCCGGCTGCCCGGCCCATGATCTCGTCCACCTCGGCGCGGCTGCGCACGTTCTGCGCCAGGCTCATCCCGCCGAAGCCGTCCCCGCCCGGGTCGGCCAGGCCGGCGTCGTCGGCCAGCTTGCTCCGCCCCCAGAGCACCAGGGCGAGGCCGCCGGCCTGGAAGAAGACGGTCTCCTCGACCTCCTGGCCGCGCCAGCCCAGCCGCTCGTAGAACGCCCGGGCCCGGGCCCGGGCCACGTCGGCCACGCCGAGGGTGATCAGACTGACGCGCTGGTCCATATCCGGACCGTACCGCCGCTTAGGCCCGCGCACGAAGGGACCTGGTTCGAGGTCGCCTCCCCCGATCGGCCGGCCGGAAAAAGCCGAAACCCGTCGATGCCGTCCATGTCCCTTCCCGGACCCCGACGGTTGTAACGGATGGACGCGGAAGCCCTTTCATGATGCGAGGCAACCCGGTGACGGCGAAAGACGGCGAGGCGCGCGGCTGGCGGGCTCGGTGGGTCGGACGGGAGAACGAGCGGCGGCGCATGGCGTACGAGGCCGCTCTGCAGGCGTGGCACCGGCGCGACGAGGAGTTGCGCCAGCTCTACACCGAGGCCGAGGAACCCATCCAGCAGGCGGAGACACCCGCGGGGCTGCCCGTGCAGCTCGACGACGACGAAATCGTGCTGGCCGTCGAGCCCGCCGCGGAACTCGTCGAGGTGACCGCGCGACACACCGCGGGTCTGCCGACCGCAACGCTCACCGTCGTGCCCCTCGAGGACGGATCGACCCCACAGCGGAGGGGCATCAGCGTGGTCGACGCCGGCACGGCGGTGGTGACCGACCGGCGGCTGATCATCGTGGGCCGCGACGAGCAGGAGGAGTGGCCGTACGCGCAGGTCGCCGGGATCGCCCACCACCCCGGCGACCCGTTCACCCTGCTGCACGCGAAGAGCCCGGGCCGGATCCGGGGCGTGCGGGTGCCCCGGGCCGCCGTATCCGCCTTCCGGCTGCGACTCACCGTGGCGTACGCCGACGCGACGGGAGCGCGCGAGGCGCTGCTGGACCGGCTCGACGACGCGGTGGTGGACCACTGGCACGACAAGCCGCCCGGGCCGGCGCCGGCCACCCCCGCCGACGCGCCGCTGACCGCCCGACTCGTCCGGCCGGCTCTGGTCACCGCCGTCGCGGTGGCACTGGCCATCGCCGCGGTCGCCAGCGTCGTCCATGGGTCCCTCCCGGACCGGCCCGTGATCGGGATGAAGGTGGACGGCGGCACCCGGGTGGAGCCCACCGGTCCGGGCCTGCCGTCCGCGTCCACCGGTCTCGGCGCACCGGGCAGCTCCAGCACTCCCTCCGCCACCGGCACCACCTCCGACCCGCCGCCGGGCGCGGCACCCGGCACCGCCGCGCCCACCTCCGCGCCGACCACCTCCGCGACGACCCCACCCGCCGTCGGCGGGCCAACGAACCCTCCGTCGTCGCCGCGCGCGACCGGCACGCCCGCACCGACCTCGCCGAGCCCCACCCCAGCGGACCTCTGCGGGGCGCCGGCCAACCCGTACGGCTACAACTACTGCGGCGGCTCCTACGTGTACGACCCCGCCTCGGACGTGTGCGACTACTTCGCCTGCGTCGACAACCTCTGGAACGGCAACGGATACCTGGTCCAGTGCGAGGACGGCCTGACCAGCAGGACCGGCATGAAGGGTGGGGGGTGCGCCGAACACGGCGGCCTCAGACGCCCGATCTACGCCGCCTGACCGGGGCCGCCCGCACCGTCGACCGCAGGCGGCCGCAGCGGGACCAGTCCACCGAAGACCAGGGCTGCGCCGACCGGCAGCAGGTCCAGGTTCACCGCGATCGCCACGAACCCGACCAGCACCAGCACCGGCGCCCACACCGGCAGCAGCCGCGCCGCGGCGACCCGGTACAGCAGCACCAGCAGGCCCAGCTCGAACAGCGCCGGCCCGCCGAGCAGCACCACATCCGGCGTGTCCACCGCGTCGGCGAAGCGCGGGAACAGGTCGCCGAGGATCACCCAGACGAAGGCGGCCGCGCCGACCAGGCCGGCCAGCGCGGCCGCGTCGTCCACCGCCCGCAGCCGGGTCGAGCGGGTACGCAGCACGCCGTGCAGCCCGACGATCAGCGCGGCGAAGCCGAGAATGCCCAGCAGGAACAGGGTGTGCCCGGTGTTCCACGCCCAGGCGCCCTTGTCGCTGTGTCCGTCGAGGCGGTCGATCAGGCGGAGCAGGCCGTAGCCGAGGAGCAGCAGCGACGCGGCCACGGCCACCGGCCGCAACCAGGGGTACGCGGGACGGGTCCGGATATCGGTGAGGGTCATGGCGTCAGCCTTCTCGGCGGACCGGCCGGGGACATCCGGGCTCGACCCCCACCGCCCCCCGATTAACCGTTCGCGTCCCTCAGGGACGCGCGGCTAGTGCCGTGACCACAAACGTTCGCCGGGTCGGTGGCTGGAGAGTTTTGTCGTACTGGTGGTGTTGGGTGTGGTTGTGCCTCGTCGTCGGGATCCTGCCGCGCCTCGGGTGGTGCATCGCACCGCGCGTGTGGCGTTGCGGGTGACGTCGGGGCAGCGGCGGCGGTGTTTCGGCCTGCTGCGTTCGGCTGGTGATGTGTGGGCGTGTGTGTTGGAGGTCAACGCGTGGCGGCGTCGCCGCCGGGATGCGCCGTTGACCAGCTATCAGGAGTTGTGTCGGGAGCTGTCGGCGTCGGGGCCGGGCACGTTCGGGGAGTTGGATTCGACGGGTGCCCGGTCGGTGCTGCGCCGGTTCTCTGACGCCTGGTTCGCGGCGGCGAAGCGCCGCAAGGACGGTGACGTGTTGGCGCGTTTCCCGCGCCGGCGGCGGGGGTTGGTGCCGGTGCGCTGGTATCACGGCACCTTCACCGTCGACGGGCGTCGGGTCCGGGTCCCCTGCGCCAAGGGTGGTCCGCAGTTGTGGGTGCGGTTGGCGCGGGAGGTGCCGTATCCGGTTGAGCAGGTTCGGTCGGTCACGCTTCTGTGCGAGGGCGGCCGGCTGTTCCTCGATATCACTGCTGAAGTGCCGGTGGCGACGTATCCGGCCGGTGAGGAACCGGACCCGGCCAGGGTGGCCGGGGTGGACCTGGGGATCATCCACCCGTACGCGGTGGCCGGCCCGGACGGTGCGGGGCTGTTGGTGTCGGGGCGGGCGATCCGCGCCGAACACCGCATGCACCTCGCGGATACGAAGGCCCGCCGCCGTGAGGTCGCGCGGCGGGTGCCGAAGCCGGGGCAGAAGGGGTCACGGCGGTGGCGCCAGTACCGGCGTCGGGCGCGGCTGGTGGAGGGCCGGCACCGGCGTCGGGTGCGTCAGGCCCAGCACGAGGCCGCCCGTCAGGTGGTGTCCTGGGCGGTACGCCAGCGGGTGGGTGTGCTGCACGTGGGTGACCCACGCGGCGTGCTCGACCTGGACGCGGGGCGGCGGCACAACCTGCGGCTGCGGCAGTGGCAGATCGGCCGGCTCCTACAGGTCCTCACCGACAAAGCTGTCCTGGCCGGCATCACCGTCCACCTCGTCGACGAGCGCGGCACCTCCTCGACCTGCCCCGCCTGCCGGCGGCGGGTGCCGAAACCCCGCGGCCGGACCCTGACCTGCCCACACTGCCACTTCACCGGGCACCGCGACCTCGTCGCGGCCGCCACCATCGCCACCCGCACCCCGGGCGGCGGACCCACCACCCCCACACCCGCTCGGGTGCCCGGGGTGATCACGCACCGTCGAGCCGGACGACACCTTCCCGGTGCCGGTCGGTCCCGGCGTGACCCCCGCCGCCCGAGCAGGGCGGCGCGAGGATCAGTTGGCCCGCGGAGGCCCGCCCCACCACCCGGTGGGAAGTCGCTCGCCCAAAAAGCGAGGATCCACAACACCCACCGGACACCCGGTGAAAGTTAGTGGAAACCGCACTAGCGTCCGGCAGGTGTCCCGCACCGTGACCCTGATCCTGGTCGACGCGGCCGGCCGGCCGCTCGGCGCCCTGCCCCCGTACGACGTGCCCGAGCCGTGGTGGCAGCAGGTCGGCTCGATCGTCGACGAGGCCCGCCGCCGCTACGACGTCGACGTGGCCGTGCTGCGGCTGCTCGCCGGCGACCGCCCCGAGCCACCCGGCGGCCACGTCACCTACCTGGGCCAGGTCACCGAGCCCCCCGCCATACCTCTGGCCTTGGCGCCGGTGGACCTCGCGCCGCACCCGCTGCGCGCCGCGTACGCCGAGCCCGGCGGCCCGGCCCGCAGCGTCGCCTGGGCCACGGGCGAGCTGCGCCGGCTCGGCCAGTCGGTGACCGCGGTGGCGCAGCACCGCACCTGGAACCTGTCGGCGATCTGGCGGCTCGACGGCCCGGCCGGCAGCGCCTGGCTCAAGCAGGTGCCGCCATTCTTCCGGCACGAGGCCGCCGTCCTGCGCTGGCTCGGCGCCACCGCACCCACGACCGCCCCCACCCTGCTCGCCGCCGACGACACCGGCCGGATGCTGCTCGACCACGTGCCCGGCGAGGACCGCTACGACGCCGACGAGGCGGAGCGGGCCGCCATCGCCGCCGACCACCACGCCGTCCAGCTTCGCGCCGCCGGCGAGGCCGCCGGGCTGGTCGCGGCCGGCGTACCCGATCTGCGCGGGCCGGCGCTGGCCGGCTGGATCCGCGACCGGCTGGCCCCGCACGACCCGACCGTGGCCACCGACCTGCTCGCCGGCCTCGACGACCGGCTCGACCAGGTCCGCGACTGCGGCCTGCCCGACACCCTCGTGCACGGCGACCTGCACCCCGGCAACGTGCGCGGCGACGGCACCCGGCGCGTCGTCATCGACTGGGGCGACTCGTTCGTCGGCCACCCCGCCTTCGACATCCTGCGCCTCACCGAAACGCTCGACCCGCCCGTCGCCGCCCGACTGCGCGACGCCTGGGCGGCGCGCTGGCGGGCCGAGGTGCCCGGCAGCCACCCCGAGCGCGCCGTCGAGCTGCTCCGCCCGGTCGCCGAGCTGCGGCTGGCCGCCGTGTACGCGATGTTCCTCGCCGGCATCGAACCGAGCGAGCACCCCTACCACCGCGGCGACGTGCCGACCTACCTGGAACGGGCCGCCGCCGCGGCCTGACGCACCGGGATCCACAGCTCGGCGTCGGCCGTCTTCCCGTCCGCCGACACCCGCACCTTCGAGATCTCCGGTCCCGGACGGCTCTCGTAGGGGTTGGACGGGAACCACTGGGTGAACACGTCCCGCCACAGGTGCTGCACCGCCTGCGGGAACGCCCCCGATACGGTGAACACCGCCCAGGAACCGGCCGCCACCGGCAGCCGGTCCAGGCCCTCCGGCACGTCCGCGCCGGTCACCACCCCGTGCCAGTAGTCCAGCTCGGTGCCCTCCGCCCGGGAACCGGCCAGGTCGTCGCTGACGTTGACGATGCCGCCCGGCTCCTGGTCCGACAGCGCCTCGATCCGCCGCACCGTCGCCGGGTCGAGACCCTTGATGAACGCCACGATGTGCGGGTTCATCCCCTCGTGGACCAGCGGCACCCGGGCCTTCAACCCGGCGAGCTGGAAGGCGTCCTTGGTCACGATCCGGTAGTCCATGCTGGTGCTCCCTTCGACGACGAGCCGGAA
Source organism: Micromonospora sp. NPDC004540 (assembly GCF_040610095.1). Classification (NCBI taxonomy): domain Bacteria; kingdom Bacillati; phylum Actinomycetota; class Actinomycetes; order Micromonosporales; family Micromonosporaceae; genus Micromonospora; species Micromonospora sp. NPDC004540. The sequence continues at coordinate 99,712 of NZ_JBEXLR010000004.1, read as the reverse complement.
GGACATCCGGGGCTGCGCCCGCAGCACCGCACCGGTGCGCCGGGCCTCGGCCGGGCCGACCCCGTGCACCGCGCGGAACGCCCGGGCGAACGCCTCGTTCGAGCCGTACCCCCAGCGGACCGCCACATCGAGCAGCGACGCCTCACCGGCGAGCACCTCGGCCCCGGCCACGGTGAGCCGGCGCCGGCGCACGTACTCCGACAGCGGCATCCCGGCCAGGACCGAGAAGAGCCGCCGAAAGTGGTGCTCCGACGTGCAGGCGATCCGGGCCAGCCCGGCCACGTCGAGCGGTTCGTCGAGGTGGCGTTCGAGATGGTCCATGGCCTGGTTGAGCCGCTCCAGCACCCGGTGCTCCTTCCTTTGACGCCCTCGACGCTAGGCATCCAGGATCCGCCCCACCCGACCCCACCGAACCCGATCCGATCGGTTGGCCGCCGCCCCGCCATCACGCCGAGCTGGAGTCGATCAAGCAGGGAGCGACCCAAGGTCAGTGCAGCGGTGCCGGGCCGCCGAACACGACCGGGATGCCGGGGGAGTAGAGCACGCTCACCGGCGGCCCAGCCGGCGGCGCCAACCCGGCCGCGGCGACCAGTTCGTCGTCGAGGTGCAGCAGTTCGGCCCGGTGCAACGGCCACTGGGGATGCCAGTTCGGCAGGTGCAGCGTGCGCCCGTGGGCCCGGGTGTGCAGGCCCCAGCGGGCGGTGAGGAAGTGCTCCAGCGGCGTCGGGTCGGCGATGGGCGCACCGACCCGGACCTCCATCCGGCTCGACGCCCCGGCCGGGCCGGGCCAGCGGCGCCGGCAGCGGTAGGTGAGGCGGTCCCCGGCCCGGTCCAGCCGCATCGCCGACCACCTGTACGGCAGCCGCAGACTCAGCTGCGCGACCAGCACCGGCACCAGCCGGGAGGCGTCGAGCGAGCGGAATACCACGGCCCGACGGCCGCTGCCGTCGACTGAGTAGAGCCGGACGTTGGTCTCCCAGAACGTGCCGAAGTACGGCACGCCCGGTCCCCGGCCGAGGCCGAGCCCGACCATCTTGAAGCCGATCAGCCCGACGTAGCTGAGCCCGTCGATGGTGTCCGGGCGGGTGCCGGCGGGCAGCAGCGGCGCGACCCGCTCCGGCTCGACCGCCCAGTGCAGGAAGGTGAGGTCCTGCCAGCGCTGCCGCAGCCACACCCGCCGGAACCCCCGGACGGGCGCGCACTCCACCGGCTCGATGTCCACGCGTCCCATCGTGCCCCGCCATGTCCTCGTCTGGTCTGGCGAGGAACGCCAGCAGGTGCCGGGGCGTCTCGTCGGCGCCGCCCAACCCGGTTGAGAACGGGCGACCGGCTTGCTCTGATGACCTCACCATCCACGACGCCGACCCCCGGGAGTCGCATGAACCGCACGCCCGACCCGGACGAGTACGCCAGGTTGCAGGCCCGCTTCGAGGCCCGCAAGCCGATCCTCCCGTGGTCGCTGACCTGGTACGAGGTTGACCCGACCCGGCACCCGTTCGACCCGGCCACGGCACCGGAGGTCATCCGCTCGCTGCCCCCGGCCACCACCGTGCCCGCCCCCGCCGAGCGGTCGGCGCTGCGCTACGAGGCCGGTGACGAGTGGGCCGACGCCATGAGCTTCGCCATCCTCGACCGCTACGGGCGCTGGGCCACCGGCTGGCGCTACAACGTCGGCGAGGGCGACATCGGCGGCGGCCCCGTCGGCGCCTGGTGCTGCCCCAGCCACTCCATCAGCACGCCGGCGGCGACCCTGACCGTGGTCGCCGACGCGCTGCTCGAGTGGCGGGCCTACCTGGAGGACCTGGCGGAGCGCTTCGGCCGTTTCCTGCCCCTGGTCACCGACCCAGGCCAGCCCGACGACATCGTCCTCGACGCCTGGGAGCGGGCCGTCGCCAACCTGGTGACCGTCGTCGTCGACCGCACCGGCGCGGAGAGCGGCTGGGAGCACCACTGCAGGCAGGTGCTCGGCTGGTTCCTCACCGCCGCCGACGTGCCCGCCGACCGGCAACAGCGGCTGATCGACACCGCCATCGGCGGCCGGTTCGCCAGCTGGGTCACCCCGTCCAACCTGGTCGTCGGCGAGGTCGCCGAACGACTCGCCGCCGAGGTCACCGACGATGCGCGATGACCTGGCGACCTGGTGCCGGATCCGCGAGCAGGTCGACTGGGCGGCCGCCGCCCGGCCGGTCGACGGCCCGGTCACCGGCCTCCGCGACGGGATCGTGGACTTCGTCCGCGGCCCGGTCGCCGCCCGCGACCCGGCCCGGGCCGTCCGGCTGCTGACCGCCGTCGGCCAGGCCCGCGCCACCGCTCTGCCACTGTCCTATGAGCTGCTGGCCGGCTGGCAGGCCACCGTGCTCGGCGTGCCCGAGGTGGGCTTCCGGCGCGGACCTGCGTACGCCAAGGGTGGCCGGGAGCGGTACGGCCTGGCCGCGGACACCGCCGAGCGGTTCCGGCGCTGCCTCGCCCAGGCCGCCGACGCCGAACCGCCGCTGGCCGCACGGGCGGCCCGCGCCTACCTCGATGTGGCCTTCTTCCACCCGTTCCCGGACGGCAACGGCCGCGCCGCCATGCTGGCCCTCGACGCCGTCCTGCGGCGCCACGGCGTGGTGCTGGACCAGGTCGCCCCGATCCTGCTGGTCGCGCGCCGCGCCGACGATCCCGACGGGGCCCGCGGCCTGGCCGGGCTGATCGACGTGCTGATCGCCGCCACCCGCCGTCGCGCCCGGCGGACGCCTCACTCCGGCCGGTGGCAGACCGCCTCGACGTTGTTGCCGTCCGGGTCGCGGACGAACGTCCCGAAGTAGGTCGGGTGGTATTCCGGCCATACCCGCGGCGCGTGCAGCACCTCGGCGCCGGCGGCCACCGCCGCGTCGTGGAACGCCTGCACCGCGGCCCGGTCCGGGGCCGTGAAGGCGATGTGCGACTCCAGCGGCGCGCCGGCCTCGGCGGACGCGGGCACCAGCCAGAAGTCGGGGCGGTCGACGCCGTAGCCGATCGGGCCGGGCTCCATGATCCGGCGGCCGCCCAGCGGGGCGAGCACCGCGTCGTAGAAGGCGGCGCTGGCCGGCAGGTCGCGCACCATGACGGAGAAGTGGTCGAGCACGTTCGCCTCCCTGCGATCGTCGATGACCGCGCCAGGCTACGAGCCGCCTACGACACTTCCCCGCCCGCGCGGTGCCGGACCCCACAGGTGCTGGCGGAACGTCGGCCCGGCCTGCTGAGATGTGCCCATGGGGGAGTCCGACGCGCGGCGCACCGTCGAGGCGGTGTGGCGGATGGAGGCCGCGCGGGTGGTCGCCGGAATCGCGGCCCTGGTCCGCGACGTCGGCCTGGCCGAGGAACTGGCCCAGGACGCGCTCGTCGCCGCGCTGGAGCAGTGGCCGCGCGACGGCGTACCGGCCAACCCCGGGGCGTGGCTGACGACCGTGGGCAAGCGCCGGGCCGTCGACACGCTGCGCCGCAGGCAGACCCAGCAGCGTACGCTCGCCGAGCTCGGCCGGGACCTTGACGAGCAGGTCACCCCCGACTTCGACGCCGCGCTCGACGAGCACATCGAGGACGACCTGCTGCGGCTCATCTTCGTGGCCTGCCACCCGATCCTGTCGCCGATCGCCCGCGCCGCGCTGACCCTGCGGCTGGTCGGCGGCCTCACCACCGGCGAGATCGCCCGCGCCTTCCTCACCACCGAACCCACCGTCGGGCAGCGCATCACCCGGGCCAAGCAGACCCTCGCCACCGCCCGGATCCCGTTCGAGGTGCCCGGCCCGGCCGAGCGGGCCGAACGTCTCGACTCGGTCCTCGAAGTCGTCTACCTCATCTTCAACGAGGGCTACTCGGCCACCGCCGGCGACGACTGGATGCGCCCGGCCCTCTGCCAGGAGGCGCTCCGTCTGGCCCGGCTGCTCCAGGGGCTCATGCCCGACGAGCCCGAGGTGCACGGCCTCGCCGCGCTGCTGGAGATCCAGGCGTCGCGCACCCGCGCCCGCACCGGCCCCGACGGTGCGCCGATCCTCCTCAACGACCAGGACCGCGGCCGCTGGGACCAGTGGCTCATCCGGCGCGGCCTCGCCGCCCTCGACAAGGCCCGCACCGACCACCCCGGCCCGTACGCCGTCCAGGCCGAGATCGCGGCCTGTCACGCGCGGGCGCGTACCCCGGAGGAGACCGACTGGGCACGGATCGCCGCGCTCTACGCGGAGCTGGCCCGGCTCGTGCCCTCGCCCGTGGTGGAGCTGAACCGGGCCGTCGCCGTCGCCCAGGCCGACGGGCCCGCCGCCGGCCTGGAACTGGCCCGGGAGTTGGAGTCCGAGCCGGCGCTGGCCAGCTACCACCTGCTCCCCAGCGTGGTCGGTGACCTGCTGTTCAAGCTCGGTCGGCTGCCGGAGGCCAGGGCCGAGTTCGAGCGGGCCGCCGCGCTCACCGGCAATGCCCGCGAGCGGGCGCTGCTGCTCGACCGCGCCGCCGCCTGCGGCTGTTAAAAAATCTTGAGAAGTCATGTCGGATCCCGGTCGCCCCGATCGACGCGTCAGTGAGAACCGATGACGAGGAGATCGAGATGACCAGTACGACGCTCACCCGGGCCGGGACGACACGGCGTGTCTCGACCGCCACCCTGCTCACCGCCGGCGCCGCCGCCGGGCCGCTGTTCCTCGGTCTGGGCCTGGCCCAGGCGTTCACCCGGGACGGCTTCGACCTGAGCCGGCAGCCGCTCAGCCTGCTCTCCCTCGGCGAGCACGGCTGGATCCAGATCGCCAACTTCGTCGTCTCCGGGCTGCTGGCCCTCGCCGGGGCGGTCGGCTTCCGGCGGGCGCTGCGCGGCGGACCGGCCGGGACGTGGGGTCCGGCGCTGGTCGCGGTGCTCGGCGTCGGACTGATCGTCGCCGGGGTGCTCCGCGCCGACCCGAGCATGGGCTGGCCGGCCGGCGCGCCGGAAGGCAACCCCGAGACGATGAGCTGGCACTCCTACGGGCACGGGGTCGGGGCGATGCTCTCCTTCGGTTCGCTCACCGTCGCCTGCCTGGTCTTCGCCCGCCGCTTCGGGCGGGTGGGGGCGCTGTCGTCGGTCCTCGTCGCCCTGGCGACGGTCGTCGTCATGGCCTGGCCCGACCAGGACAGCATCAGCGTCCGGATGGCGCTCGGCTCGGCCCTGGTCTTCGCCTGGCTCACCGCGGTTTCCCTGCACACGATCACCGAGAGGAAGCACTGAGATGCGATTCATGATGATGCACAAGCTGGACGAGGCCGTTCCCGGCAACTTCGAGCCCACCCCGGAGTTCATGAAGTCGATGGGCGCCTACATGGAGGAGGTCGCCAAGGCCGGCATCCTGGTGGCCGCCGAGGGGCTCTGCAAGAGCAGCGAGGAGTCGGCGCGGATCACCGCGACCAAGGGCAAGAAGACCGTCACCGACGGGCCGTTCACCGAGACCAAGGAGCTGATCGCCGGGTTCGGGCTGGTCGAGGTGCGGTCGAAGGAGGAGGCGGTCGAGTGGGCGAAGCGGTTCGTCGACGTCTTCACCGAGCACGGCATCGACGTCGAGGTGGACGTGCGGCGGGTGAGTGAGGGACCGCACGAGGGCTGAGCATGCCGCGGCCGGTACCGGTGCGAACCGGTACCGGCCGGCGAAGTCCGGAACGGAAATCCTGGTTCTGGCCGTCAGCCGACGGTGATATCGCTACTGTCGTCCCTAGCGTCCTATTTGTGCCGGTTCGTCCCGGCCTGACCAGGGGGAGCAATGCTAGCGGGACAGTACTCCAGCCAGTACCACATGCCCTTCGACCTCGACACGCCGGAAGCGGATCGTCGCCGGGCGGAGGAGGTAGCCGAGGACTACGACCGGCGCCGCCGCAGTGCGGCCGAGATCCGTGACGTGCGGCTGGCCGACACGGTAGAGCGCGGCAATCGCCGCATCCGCGACCTCCTCGGCGAGGAGAACTGGCTGTCGCTGCGCAAGCGGATGCACGGCGAACGCGTGAGATTCCGTGATCTCCTCCAACCACCCGTCGGCCTGGACGCCGACTACGACGCCCTCGACGCGCAGCGCAAGGCGAACGTCCAGGCGTACTTCGACAGCCTGGGCGTCGACGAAGCGGCGCTGAAGCGCATCGTCGCCGAGACGAGGTCGGCGGTGCAGGAGCTGCTGCCCCGCACGGAGGCGACCGGCGGATACGCCTCCTGGCTGCACGACACCCAGGCGCCGACGCCCCCAGATCAGGGCGGGAGTCGGGACGATCCGCACGCCTGGACACCGTTCCGTCCGCCGTACCCCGGCTTTCAGCAGGGCTTCGATCCGCACAACCTCGGTGGCTTCCGGATCGGGCGGGTGCACTCCCTCGACCGGTTCACCGGGCTGACCGGTCACGACCTCACGCTCGACAACAACAACGCGGACGACTTCGACAACGGCTGGGCGGTCGTCGACACGCAGATCGGGTTCAACTTCCGGGCGCCGGCAACGGGTGCGGTGGAGATCTTCATCGAGGCTCGGTGTGGCCGCGCTCTGCACGAGCTGCGCGTGGTGGACGAGTTCGGCGTCTCGGACTCGTCCACCTCTCAGGAGAACTTCCTGATGATGCACGTCCTGCATCCCAACGTCACCGCGCCGTCGTTCGCCTCGATGTCCCGCTTCCGGTGGAACACCGACCGCACCGGCGTGATCGTCCGGGAGTTCCTCGCCCAGGGCGGCGCCTTCACGGCTCGGCTGTTCAGCAACGGCCCGATCCAGCAGGGTCAGACCGTCCACATCCGCGCCGGCACCCGCAGCAGCGACGGCTCGATCACCAACGACATGGAGATCAACAGCAAGTCGACCATGCGGTGGTCCCTCGGCACGGTGTGGGCCCGGATCGCACCCTGACCACCCTGGCAATCTCTCCGCCTCGGCGCCCGGCGGTCACACCGCCGGGCGCCGCGCCGTCCGACGAGCATGAGAGCACTGGTACGTGGTACGGCCGCGCTGCTCGGCGCGGCGTCGCTGGTCGTCGGGGTGTGGGCGCTGGCCCGGGCGGATTCGTTCAGCTCGGCGGTGGGTTTCCCGCCGCACGAGCACTTCGTGCACGACGTCGGGGCGTTCCAACTCGGCATCGGGGCGACCCTGCTGCTGGCGCTGATCTGGGGCGACGCCCTGGCGGTCGCCCTGGCCGGCTACGTCATCGGCGGGGTGGCACACACCGTGTCGCACGTGGTCGACGCCGATCTGGGTGGCAGCGCGGCCCAGACCTGGCTGGTCCTGCTGTCGGCCCTCCTGGCCCTGGCCGCGCTGGTGGCCCGGCTGCGGCAACTCGGCTGGGTGGTCGGGTACGTCGACCCCGCCCCGACGCCCGGGTGGGCGCCGCTGGCGCGGCAGAAGACCGTGGTGTTGACGACGTTCAAGCGGGACGGGACGCCGGTGCCGACGGCCGTGAGCGTCGCGGTGGCGGGGGAGCGGGCGTACGTGCGCAGCTTCGAGAAGGCGTGGAAGACCCGGCGGATCCGCAACAACCCCCACGTGACGATGGCCCCGTCGACGGCCCTGGGCAAGCCGACCGGGGACGCGGTGGAGGCGGTGGCGCGGCGGTTGAGCGGGGCGGAGTACCGGGCGGCCAGCCACGCGCTGGTCCGGAAGCATCCGCTGCTGCACGGCGTGCTCGTGCCGTTGACGCACCGCCTCGGGCGGGCGAAGACCGGCCACACGGTCCACTTCGAACTGACTCTCCCACGAATTCGCTGAGGATATATACGCGAGGTATACACTCAGGGTATGGTGACGCCATGAGTGTTCCCATGACCCTCCTCGGCCTGCTCGAACGGGAGCCCAGCCACGGCTACGACCTGAAGCGCGACTACGACTCCTTCTTCAGCCGCGGCAAGCCCCTACCGTTCGGCCAGGTCTACGCGACCCTCGGCCGGCTCGTCCGCGACGGCAAGATCGTGGTGGGCGAGGTCGAGCCGGGGGTGGGCCCCGAGCGCAAGCGCTACGTCATCACCGACCGGGGCGCGACCGAGTTCGAGTCCTGGCTGACCGAGCCGGTCGAGGCCGAACCCAACCTCCAGACCCTGCTGTTCACCAAGGTCGTGCTGGCGCTGATGCTCGACCGTCCGGCCGAGGAGTACCTCGACAGCCAGCGCGCCACCCACCTGCGCCGGATGAAGGAACTCACCGACATCCGGCGCGGCGGCAACCTGGTCGACACCATGCTGGCCGATCACGGCCTGTTCCACCTGGAGGCCGACCTGCACTGGATCGACACCACGGCCGCCCGCCTGGACGCCCTGCGAAAGGTGGTGCGGGGATGAAGGCCATCGAGGCACGCGACGTCGCGCTGTCCTTCGGCGAGACCGCGGCGCTGCGCGGCGCGAGCGTCGCGGTGGCGCCCGGCGAGATCGTCGCCATCATGGGCCCGAGCGGCTCCGGCAAGACCACACTGCTGCACTGCCTGGCCGGGATCCTGGTGCCCGACACCGGCGAGATCCACTTCGACGGCCGCCGGATCGACACCCTCAGCGAGACGGCGCGCAGCGTCCTGCGCCGGGACCAGTTCGGGTTCGTGTTCCAGTTCGGCCAGCTCGTGCCAGAGCTGACCGCGGAGGAGAACGTCGCGCTGCCGCTGCTGCTCCGCGGCGTCAAGCGGGCCGCCGCGCTGAAGGAAGCACGGCCCTGGTTCGAGCGGCTCGGCCTGGGCGGGCTGGAGCGACGCCGGTCCGGTGAACTCTCCGGCGGGCAGGCGCAGCGGGTCGCGCTGGCCCGCGGCCTGGTCTCCCGTCCCGGCGCGCTGTTCGCCGACGAGCCGACCGGGGCGCTCGACTCGCTGACCGGCGAGCAGGTGATGGACCTGCTGGTCTCCTCGGCCCGCGAGGAGGGCACCACCGTCGTGCTCGTCACCCACGAGGCCCGGGTCGCCGCGTACGCCGACCGGCAGGTCATCGTGCGCGACGGCAAGGTGAATGCGCTGGTGTCCGCATGATCCGGTTCGCGGTACGGCTGTCCCTGGCCGGCGGGCGGGAGGCCGCCACCCGGCTCGTCATCTTCGCCACCGCCGTGGCGCTCGGCGTGGGCATGCTGCTGACGACGCTCGCCGGCATGAACGCGGTCAACAAGCAGAACCAGCGGTACGCCTGGCTGAACACCGCCGTCGCCCCGGCCGCCACCGACCCGTCGGTCGACCCGCTGTGGTGGCTGGTCCGGGAGGACTACTACCACGGCGAGTCCATCGGCCGCGTCGAGATCGCGGCGACCGGTCCGGACGCGCCCGTCCCGCCGGGCATCCCGCGCCTGCCCGGCCCTGGCGAGTTCTACGTCTCGCCCGCCCTCGGCGAGTTGCTGCACGCCACCCCGGCCGCGCAGCTCGGCGACCGGTTCCCCGGCCACCAGGTCGGCACCATCGGACCGGTGGCGCTGCCGTCCCCCGACTCGCTGCTGATCGTCATCGGCCGCACGCCCGGCGACCTGGAGCACCTGGGGGCGCGCAAGGCCACGCAGATCATGACCACCTCGCCGAGCAGCTGCTCCAGGGGCTGCTACGTCGGCATCAACCACGACGGCATGGCCCTCGTGCTCTCCATCGTCGCGGTCGCGCTGCTGTTCCCGGTGCTCATCTTCATCGGCACCGCCACCCGGCTGGCCGCGACCCGTCGCGAGCAACGCTTCGCGGCGATGCGGCTGATCGGCGCCACGCCTCGGCAGATCTCCGTCATCTCCGCCGTCGAATCCGTGCTCGCGGCCGCGGTGGGCACGGCCGTGGGGTTCGGCCTGTTCCTCGCGCTCCGCCCGGGGCTCGCCGCGATCCCGTTCACCGGCGAGCGCTTCTTCACCGCCGACCTGTCGCTCACCGTCGTCGACGTCCTGGCGGTCGCGCTCGGCATTCCGCTCGGCGCCGTCGTGGCGTCCTGGCTGGCGCTGCGCCGGGTGCAGATCTCCCCGCTGGGCGTGACCCGGCGCGTGACCCCGAAACCGCCGCGCGCCTGGCGGCTGATTCCGCTGGTCGCCGGGCTCGTCGAGCTGACGTACTTCATCGGCCGGCGCCCGCCCACGACCAACGGGCAGCTCACCGCGTACCTCTCGGGGTTTCTGCTGATCCTGACCGGGCTGGTGCTGGCCGGGCCGTGGCTGACCATGGTCGGCGCGCGGCTGCTGGCCGGGCGGGCCGGCCGTCCCGCCACCCTCATCGCCGGGCGACGGCTCGCGGACAATCCCAGGGCGGCCTTCCGGTCGGTCAGCGGGCTGATCGTGGCGCTCTTCGTGACCAGCGTCGCCACCGGCATCATCACCACCTACGTGGCCAACCGCGGCGAGCCACGCACCGACTCGGTGGCCGCCACGTCCCTGACGAAGTGGTTCGCGACCGAGGAGGGTCCCGCACCGACCGCGGACCAGATTCCGGCCGGGCTGGCGACGATCCCGGGGGTGCGCAGTGTGACCCTGGTCCGCGCCAACCCGGTCGACCAACCACCCCCGATGGAGGTTCGCGGGGCGCCGACGGACTCCACCCCCGATCGGTGGTGGTGGCCGGGCATCGTCACGTGCGCCGAGTTGGACCGCCTGGCGGTGTTCGGCAGCTGCCCCGCCGGCGCGCAGGTCGCGGCGGTCGCCGACGACCTCATCGGCGAGCGCGCCTGGGACCTGACCAGTGACTCCTACGTCTGGCCCGCCGCCGACGCCTCTCCGGCCGAGGTCGACCGGCAGCCGATCCGGTCGGTGGTCGTCAACACCACCAGCCGCGCCGCGTTCGAACAGGCCCGGACGATGCTGATCAACGCGTTCCCGACCGGGGGGTTCCCGAACAGCACCGCCGAGTGGGAGGCGGACTCCGCGCGGCTGTTGCGGCAGTTCCAGCAGCTGGCCAACGTGGTCATGCTGGCCAGCCTGCCGATCGCCGGGTGCAGCCTGGCGGTGAGCGTCGCCGGAGGGTTGAGCGACCGGAAGCGGCCGTTCAGCATGCTGCGGCTCACCGGGGTGCAGCTGCGTACGCTGCGGCGGGTGGTGGCGCTGGAGACCGTCGTGCCGCTGCTGCTGGTCGCGGCGGTGGCGACCGGGATGGGCTTCCTGGCGGCGCACCTGTTCCTGCGGGCGCAGCTGGGCTACACGCTGCTGGCGCCGGACGGGTCGTTCTACCTGCTGGTGGCCGGTGGGCTGGCGGTGTCGCTGGGGATCGTCGCCTCGACGCTGCCGCTGCTTCGCCGGATCACCGGACCAGAGATCGCCCGCAACGAGTAGCCTCCGCTATCCCAGCGGGACCTGGACCGCGACGTCGTGCTTCGGGTAGTAGTTCTCCACCGTGTCCGCGCCGTACTTGGCCTTGAACAGCTCCACCACGTGGTTGACCCGGCCGGCGTCGGTGATCGGGGTGGCACTGGAACTCAGTGCCGTGCCGTTCGCCGACACCTCGATCATCGGCGTCTGCCGGACGTTCTTGTACCACTGGCTGTCCGAGCCGGTCACCGGGACGAGGAACACGCTGTCCTCGTCCAGCACGAACCACACCGGGTGGGTGATCTGCCGGCCGGTCCTCCGGCCGGTCACGGTGATCTCGACCTCGCGGACGCCGTCCAGCGCGTCCCAGACCACGTTCGCCACGATGCCCCCTTCGCCGCCTCTCCGCCAGGCTAGGGATTCCCATGCCGGGCCGGGGCGGGTTCCGGGACCTCGTCACCCGGTACGGGCGTGGCCGGAGGCCTTCCTGGGTAGGCGACAGGTCAGCGACCCGGTTCGATCGACGAGGAGGTGGCGGCGGTGGCCTGGAGCGGCCGGCGGGCCTACGCCCCACGCCATGCCGCGTCACCACCGGTCGCGGCCATCGATCCACGTCGCTTCGCGATACTGGCGGCCGCCGTCGCGCTCGCCGCACTGTCCGTGTACGCCCTGACCGCCGACTGGACGGCACCCAGGAGACCGGGGGGCACCTTCGGTGGCGGCGCACCGGTCACCCCGGATGCCCTGCCCAGCGCGGACGTGTCCAGCGCCGCTCCCTCGACGCCCGCCACGACCGCTTCCCCCACGGCGGACCCTGATGTCCCCGACGGAGGATCGGCTCCCACGGCGGCCGGCCCCACCGCCTTCCGCACCGCGGATCCCGATGCCGCGAGCGAAGGGCCGGCTCGTGTAGCGCCCCGCACGAGGGCGTCCCGAACGACCGCTCCCCGCCCGGCGGCTCCCGGTGCTGTGACCGGCGGACCGGCTGGCGGTCGGGTGCACCCCGGTGCGCCCCGACCCAGCCCGACGCCGGGACGCACCGAACCGGCACCGAGCCCCACCGGCTCTCTGGTCAAGCCACCGCCGTCGCCCGCCCCCGAGCGGTGCGGGGCGCCGGAGAATCCCTACGGCTACAACTACTGCGGCGGCGTGCTGGTCCACGACCCGGCTCCCGACGTGTGCCGCTGGTTCGCCTGCGTACCCGGGTTCTGGGCGGGCCGCGGCTACCTCACCGTGTGCTCGGACGGCAGGATCGGCATGGTGGGCGGCCCGGCCGGCAGATGTCCGGAGCGCGCCGGCCGGAAAGACCCGGTGTACGCCGATCAGCCAGCCGCCGGCTGACCGCGCATTGTCGCAATCACCACTAAAAGGTTCGTTGCCCTGGCCCGGGGCCGCCGCAAAGTGGGTGCCTTCAGAGACTTTGACGCTGATAAGGTTGGCGAGCGTCGCATGGGGATGGTCGGACCTCGCCCGGGGGATGGCAGAACATGGATCAGCAGGCCAGGGAGCAGTTGAAACTGCTGCGCAGACTCGAGAAAGTCATTTCGGAAACCGAGTTCTCCTGGTCGCTCTGCCTGGTGGGGGAAGACCAGTCCCGCAAGCTCAACGAGCTGGCCGCCGAGTTGCAGCGGCCCTTTTCGTCCACAGGGGACGAGAAGCGGATCGTGTCCGGCTACTCCTACTGGGGGATCGAGCCGGCGGTCAACTGGCAGCGGGCCTGCACCGACCCCAACTATCCCGTCATGAGAGACGGGATCGAGACCTTCAGCCGGCGCTGGCGAAACCTGCACTCCCGGCACAACGGCCGGCCCTACCACTACATCAGCCTCGGCCCGGGCACCGGCGAGAAGGATGCCGTGGTGCTGGCCGATCTCCATCCGCTGAATCCGGAAATGTATTACGTGCCCGTCGACATGAGCGCGGAGATGCTGCGGCTGGGCCTGAAGCCGATAAAGTCCCTGCCCTTCTTCCGGCAGTTCCGGAATCAGCTGCTTCCGGTGCAACTCGACTTCTCGGTCGAAGAGAACGTGGCTGAGCTGAATGAACTGCGTGACCGGCTCATGGGAGACGAGCCGGTGCTGTTTTCTCTGCTCGGCAACACGATGGCCAACTTCGACGAGGACGTCGACCTGGTCGAGCGGCTGAGCAAGCAACTGCTCCGCCCCCAGGACCGGCTCATGGTGGAGGTGGCGACCGCCTCCCACCTCGACGACCGGATGGCGCAGCAGGCCGCCCGCGAATACGAGACCAGTTGGGTGTTCCGCGAGTTCGTCATCAGCGCCCTGCGCCAGAACACCGACCTCTCGGTGAACATGAACTACGTCCGCTTCGAAGGGGTGGTCGAGGAGGGCCGGTCACTGGTCATCAAGGTGATCTACTGCAACCAGTCGGCCGAGGACCTGAAGATCGTGCTCCCGAACCGCAGCGAGGTCCACTTCCCCAGCGGCGACACCATCCGCCTCCTCATCACCCGGAAATACCAGCTCAAGGCCCTGGCCGCCGCGCTGGTCAAGGCCGGCCTGTTCGTGGAGAGCGAGGCCTTCACGCAGTTCCAGGCGTACGAGCGGGTCCGCCGGTTCGGCATGGACCTGATGCTCCTGTCGAGCAGCGACGCCAGCACCGGTCCCGACACCGCCGCCCGGGACGTCTTCCGCCGACCCGGCAAATGACCAGCGGAACGGGGCGGCGACCACGCCCGGCTACCCTGCCGTCGTGGGTGACGGCACCACGCACCTGGATCATGCTGGTCACCGCGGGCAGCCTGGCGGTGGCCTTCGTGATCAGTGCCGTCTGGTGGACCCGGTCATCCGGCACGTCGAGCTTCGAGCCGGCGGTGCAGATCCTCGGCCTGCTCGGCGGCATCACCGGCATCGTCGCCGAACGGTGGGCGGCAGGCCGCGAGAGGCGCACGGAGGCCCTCCAGGCCATCGGCGAGGAGTTGCAGGACAACCGGAAGACCCTCGCCTCGCCGCCCTTCGCCGCCGGCGCGGCGCAGCCCGCTCGCCGGCAGGTCTACCCCCGGATGAGCCTGTCGGCCGTGAACGCCGCGCTGTCCTCAGCCGTGCTGTCACCCCGGCGCGACGAGGGGCTGGCCGGCATGCTCCACGACTGGCGGAACGAGGCCGAGATCTTCAACCACCAGCTCTCCCTCGCCGAGATCCTGGCCTTCACCAACGGATCCGACGACGTGCTCCGCGACCTCCACCAGGGGCTGCACAGCGCCGACGGGCCACTGGAACGGATGCAGGAACAGCTCGCCGCGCTCCTGGCCAGCTCCCCGCTCGCCACGGCCGGGCTCCGAACGCGCGATCCCAGGGAAGCCGGCAGCACCCAGTAGCACAGCACCGCGGAACCGTGCGGCGTCCGAAAAGGATTGCGCGGCGGCGGTAGCATTCACCCGTGGTAGCGAAGGCTGCCGTCAACGTGACGGGCAGGCGGGCGACAGCGCGCCAGGCCCGGATGTCAGGAGAGCCGGACACGCGGGGGAAACCATGTTCGAGCGGCTGGGCAGATTCGTCGTCGGCAAAGCGTGGTGGGTGATCGCGGGCTGGGTGCTCGCGGCCGTCGCCATCATCGCCACCACGCCGTCGCTGAGCGACATCACCTCCGCCGACCAGGAGAGCTTCCTGCCGCACTCCTACGAGTCCGTGCAGGCCACCGAACTCGGCATGAAGGCGTTCCCGCAGCAGGCCACCGCCACGGCGACCATCGTGGTCAAGCGCGCCGACGGGAAGCCGCTCAACCCGGCCGACGAGGCGAGGGTCGGCCAGTTCGCCCAGTCGCTCAAGGCCAGGAACATTCCCAGCACGTCCGGCTACCAGACCGGCCCGCCGGCTGTCGCGCCGGA
Source organism: Micromonospora sp. NPDC004540 (assembly GCF_040610095.1). Classification (NCBI taxonomy): domain Bacteria; kingdom Bacillati; phylum Actinomycetota; class Actinomycetes; order Micromonosporales; family Micromonosporaceae; genus Micromonospora; species Micromonospora sp. NPDC004540. The sequence continues at coordinate 84,697 of NZ_JBEXLR010000004.1, read as the reverse complement.
CAAGTCGGTGCAGGTGGTCAGCGTCGGGCTCGACGCGACCACCCCGGACGACCCGGCACTGCTCGACTCCGTACGCGATCTGCGGTCGGCCATCGGCCCCGACCTGGCCGGCAGCGGACTGACCGCGGGCGTGGCCGGCGACGTGGCGAGCTTCGTCGACAACGAGGACACCTTCAACAAGGCCTTCGCCGTGGTCGGCGTCGCCACGATCATCCTGATCATCGGACTGATCCTGATCATCTTCCGCAGCCCCATCGCCGCGCTGCTGCCCGTCGTGGTCGTCAGCGTCGTCATGACCATCACCACCGGGCTCGTCGCCGCCGCCGGCAAGGCGTTCGACCTGAACGTGAGCCAGGACCTGCAGACGATCCTGCTGATCGTGCTGTTCGGCATCGGCACCGACTACATCCTGTTCCTGCTCTTCCGCTACCGCGAACGACTGCGCGCCGGCGACGACAAGCGCACCGCCATGATCGTCTCCGTCGAGCGGGTCGGCGAGGTCATCACCTCGGCCGCGGGAGCCGTCATCGTCGCGTTCCTCGTGCTGCTGCTGGCCTCGCTGGGCTTCTTCGGCTCGCTCGGCCCGGCGCTCGCCATCGCCGTCGCCGTCATGCTGATCACCTCGCTCACCCTCATCCCGGCGGTCGTCTCACTGCTCGGCCGATACGTCTTCTGGCCCTCGAAGGCGTGGCAGCGTACCCCCAAGGCCACCCTGTCGCGGCGGCTCGGCACTGTCGTCGGACGCCGGCCGGCGATTGTCGCGGCGGCCTCCGGCGCCCTGCTGGTCGCGCTCGCCGCGGGCGTGCTCAGCTACAAGGCCGACTACGACTTCAGCGCCGGCTTCCCCCAGGACACCGAGTCGGCGAAGGCGGCCAAGGACCTGCAGCGCGGGTTCGCCGCCGGCGCCCTCGCGCCCACCGAGGTCTACCTGACCACCGGCAACGGGACGCCGCTGACCGAGCAGCAGGTAACCGACTTCGCGGCGGACGCGGCGAAGGCCCCGGGAGTGGGCCAGGCGCAGCCGCCGGAGCGGAGCACCGATCCGAGCGTGGCCCGGGTCAACCTGCTGCTGAACGAGAACCCGGTCTCCAACGAGGCGATCACGCTCGTCCGGGACGACCTGCGCGACGCGCTGCACAAAGCGGCACCGCCCGGCACTAAGGCGCTGGTCGGCGGCACCACCGCGATCTTCGCGGACATCAACTCGGCGAACAACCGCGACCTGTCGGTGATCCTGCCGGTGGCGGCGGCCCTGATCGCGCTCATCCTCGCGCTGCTCCTACGCAGCCTCGTCGCGCCCATCTACCTGGTGATCGCGGTGCTGCTCAACTTCGCCGCCACGCTCGGTGCGACCGTCTACCTCTTCCAGGGGTTGCAGGACAAGCCCGGGGTGACGTTCCAGCTGCCGATCATCCTCTATCTGTTCGTGGTGGCGATCGGGACGGACTACAACATCCTGATGATCGCCCGGCTGCGGGAGGAGGCTCGGGAGGGGAACGAACCGCACGAGGCTGCCGCTATTGGCGTGGAGCATGCGGGGCCGACCGTTGCCGCGGCTGGGCTGATCCTGGCCGGGACCTTTGGGGTGTTGATGTTGGCGCCGATCTCGTTCCTGCAGCAGATGGGGTTCGCGGTGGCGATCGGGATCGTGCTGTCGGCGTTCGTCATGTCGATGTTCTTTGTGCCGGCGTTGACGGCGCTGATCGGGCACAAGGCGTGGTGGCCGGGGCATGGGGACGAGCGGCCGGCCAAGGGGCGGCATGCAGCGCCGGAGCCAGCGACCGTGACGGAGGCATAGGGCGCAGGACCGGCGTTACGGGGCTCCCAGCGGGCCGAAGCCGGTACACCGCGGTCAGGCGCAACCCGGACCGGCGTGCGGGCGTCTCAAGGAGGTGGAGGCAGTGCGCATGCATCGGTACCCGGCACTGCCTTGGATCACGGTCGCGGCCCTGCTCGTCAGTTGTGGGTCCGCCGGGAACAGCCCAGCCGTCGACCCGCTCGACGGGCTGCGCCAGCAGGCGGGCGGCACCCTGACCCGGTACGACCAGGCGGTTCGCGCTGCGGGAGGTGCGCGCTTCGTGCCGGTGGGGGAGCTGACCCGCCAACTCGGCGACTGGGAGCCGGCGAACGGGTCCTACAAGGAGAGCCTGTCGGCCGGCCGCGTTGAGGCCGCCTCGACGCTGCCCGGAGCGCCCCAGCCGGCGGTCGGCACCATCGTCTGGACCAACGGCACTCGTCACGACGTGCCGTTGATCTCGGCGGACGGGGCGCTGGCGCAGCTGGGCGCCGCGGGGACGGGCGACTGTTCCGGCTGCGCGCCGCTCAAGCTCACCGGGGCTCGCCTCACCACGATGACGGTCCCGACCACCCGCGGCCCGGCGACCGCCCCGGCGTGGGAATATACCCTCGACGGAACGACCGTGCGGCTGGCGCGAGTGGCGGTGGATCCCTCGGCCATCGTGCGGGTGACCCCACCGCCCCGGGACGCCGATCACCCACCCGCGGGGCTGGCGATCGAGTCAGCGACCACCACGACCGCGAGCAGCGAACTGACCGTCACCTTCACCGGCAGACCCGACCCCAGCAGCAAGCCGTGCGGAGCCGACTACAGCGCCGAAGCCGTCGAATCGGACCTGGCGGTCGTCGTGATCGTCATCGAGTACCGGCACGCCAAGGACGAGGCATGCCTGGACATCGGAGCGCAGCGCAGCGCCACCCTCAAGCTGTCGCGACCATTGGGGGAGCGGGCGGTCCTGGAGGTTACGCAGGGCCTGCCGGCGGAGCTGACCATCACTGGCTGACCGTCACGCTGTCCCGGCTCGGCGCCGGAGGGCCCGCCCAGCGGCGACCTCGTTTATGTGCTGGCCGCTGCCGCCTGCAGCTACCGCTCCCGCATGGACGAAATCCGGGCGGGCGCGGGCCGCCATAGATCTCGACTGATGGTGAGGCGGCGACGACGCTTTGTGTAGCTGCGGCAGCTGGGGGTGACCTACCCCGACGCCTCGACTGCGCGGCCTTCTGGATCGCCTGCCGGAAGGACTCTCATGAGGAGTACAACCAGATCCAACCGCCCGCGCCGATTCCTGGCCCTGCTCGCACTACCGCTGGCGCTCGCCGTCAGCGCCCCCGGCCTCGCCAGCCCCACGACAGACGGCACGGTAGCCCCCGACCGGTCGTCGACTGGCGAACAGAACGGCGTCGGCCTGATGCGCATCGTCGTCGCCGACAAGTCGGGCATCGACCGCCTCAACCAACTCGGCGTCGACCTCGCCGAGTACGTCAAGCCCGTCGACAACGGCATCGAGGTGCACGCCATCCTCAGCCCCGAGGAGAGCCAGGCGCTGTTCGACAAGGGCTTCGACGTCCAGGACGCCATCTCCGACCAGGGCGACTACGCGCAGAACATGGCCGAACGCTCCGCCGCCATCCGGGCCGCGACGGCGGCGACCGCCACCACCGACACCCTGACCGTGCTGCGGGCGGAATGGTTCTCCAGCCTCGACAACCAGCTCTTCCTCAACATCGAGGTGAAGTCGGGCGCCGGCACCGACTCGACGACGGTGCTCACGGCCAGCTGGGACAGCGGGTCAGGCACGGAGATCGGCTCCGGCGGCACCGCCACCATGTCCCGGTTCACCGACGCCGGCCAGTACATGTACCACCGGTTCAGCAACCCGGTCCCCCATCACCGCCGCCGGCCAAGGCCACCATCACCAGCAACAAGGGCGGCTCGGCCACGATCGACGTCGCGAAATGGCTGGGCACCCCGCGACAGGACCCCGGCAAGCACCCGTACGTGTCGGACTTCGTCGACCACTACATGGACCCGACCGAGGTCACCGCACGGTTCACCGGCCTGGCCACGGAGTTCCCCAAGCTCACCGAGCTGATCGACCTGCCGTACAAGACGAACGGCTACCGGCGCAACGCGCAGGCCCAGTTCGGCACCGCCGCCAGCACCGTCTACGTCACCTCCACGGCCTACGGTTCCGAGGGCGGCAACGACATCACCATGTCACTGCTCAGCCCGGGCACGGCGAACGCCCCGCTGATGGTGAGCGTGGCCGGCAAGGCCGTCACCGTGAGCCTGGCCACCAACGGCTCCGGCGCGATCACCAGCACTGCCGCGCAGGTCGCCGCCGCGGTCAACGCCAACGCCGACGCGGCCAAGCTGCTCACCGCCAGCACGTACCGGGGCAACACCGGCACCGGCGTGGTGGCCGCCGTTCCCGTGACGGGGCTGACCGACAACCTGAAGGCACCCGCAAGCGTGTCCCGCGAGCCGTTCCAGATGAAGGTGCTGCGCATCGGCAAGCACCGCGACGGCTCGAAGGTCGGCGTCTTCCTCTACTGCCAGGAGCACGCCCGGGAATGGGTGACCCCGCTGGTCTGCGTGGAGTCCGCCGAGCGGCTGCTGCGCAACTACGCGAAGGACCCGGACACCCGCAAGATCGTCGATGACCTGGACATCTTCATCCTGCCGGTCGTCAACCCGGACGGCGCGCACTACAGCATGTACGACTTCAACATGCAGCGGCGGAACATGACCAACTACTGCCCGGCGTCCAACGCGGACCCGGGCCGTAGCAACGCCTGGGGCGTGGACATCAACCGGAACTTCTCGGTCGGCTCCGTCTTCGACGGCTACATCGGCGCATCGGCGACCAGCTGTACCAGCGACACCTTCGCCGGCCCGAGCGAACTGTCCGAGCCGGAGGCCCGCAACGAGGTCTGGCTGGTCGACACCTTCCCGAACATCAAGCTCTCGATGAACACCCACTCCTACGGCGGGTACTTCATGTGGCCGCCGGGGGCGTACAAGGCCGACGGGCGGGAGGTGCTGCCGCGGGTCGACCAGGGCACCGAGGCGTACTTCTGGACCTCCTCGGACTACATCCTCTCCCGGGTTCAGGAGTACGGGGGCACGGCGATCTGGCCGGGCCGCACCGGACCGGTGACCGACGTGCTGTACTCGGCGGCCGGCAACAGCGCCGACGAGCACTGGTACAACCGGGGCATCATCGGCTGGGACTTCGAGGTCGGCGCGGACATCTACAACCCGGCGACCGGGCGGTTCACCGCGGTCGGCTTCCAGCCGCCGTTCGCCGAGGGGCACGAGGAGGCGATGGAGTTCGCCAACGGCAACATCGCCATCCTCGAGGTGGCCCGGGCGTACGCGACGGACAAGATCCAGCCGAAGACTTCGCTGAAGGTTGTCAAGCAGGAGGCGGGGGCTACGGCGTTCACGTTCAGCACGAGTGAGCCGGCGAACGTGTACTACACGCTTGATGGGAGCCGGCCTACGTACGGCTCGTCCAAGCTGGCGCTGGCTGGGATGCGCGAGGGGGTCCAGAACATCACGGTGAACAGCGACATCACCGTCAACTGGTTCTCGATCGACATCGCGGGCAACGTGGAAAGCAACTACAAGCCGGACGGGCAGGGAAGCAACTACAACAAGCAGCGGGTGGCCGTTCAGTAGGCGATTTACCGCTTGAACGCTGGTGGCCGCCGACCACGAGTCGGCGGCCACCAGGGCGCCAGGTCATGCCACAAGTGGGCTTTCCGGGGTAAACGAGGGGGGACGGGCACCACCCACCCGCCGGTACACGTGCTCGTAGTGCCAGTCCAGGTACCGGACTCCAGGCGGGATCGCATTCTGCGGCAGTAGTAGGTGCTGGGCCAGGGGCGGGCGTCCAAAGGACGACCGCACAGCTGTGTCGTCCTCCGCAGCCTCCTGCACCTCAGGGCGAACGTGGATGCGGAGGTCATGGTCGATGGTCAAGAGACCTGTGTCGAAGGCGACATCGTGGGTGGGGCAGGCCGCAATCCCGTTCCTCGGGTCGAGCCGCTCGCCTGAATTGCTTACGCGCCAAGGCTTGATGTGGCTTGCGACGAGCATTCGCTGGGCCCTGAGCCCGCCGGCCCTTACTCCCAACCCACAGAATGTGCAGCGGTGGCCGTTGTTCTGCAGCACGCTCCGGGCGAACCGGTGTTGCCCAACCCGGGCGGCGGCGGTAAGGAGGCGCTCCGTCACCGATTCGGCGATGTCCGGAAACTTCTCGGCCCACCGGGCGACCTGCGCTTGGACAGCCGCCTCAAGGTCCGACTGCAGTAGCTCCTCCTGGCCAAGGAGCACGAGCTCGTCGTCATCCTCAAGGCCAAGGAAATCCGGCAGCTCGTCCGGCCCGATTCCCGCCATCCTTGCGCTGTCGAGAATTAGGCGGTAGCTAGCATCGAGCTGGGCGGGGGAGCCGAGTAACTGTGCGGCGACGTGGACCTCATGTTTGGCGCCATGGGCGAGGCTGCCGTCCAGGTTGGACATCTTGGCAATGATGCTGCCATTAGGACGCTTGAAGAGCCTTGCAAGCGTCGGAACCGGTTCTCCGGCCAGATGGCTCGTGGAGCCACCATACTTCCGGCGATCAAAGACGAGGCTCGCTGCGAGGCAGAGCAGCGTCTCCAACGGGGTGAAGGGGACCTGCCTGCCTCCAGGTCTCGACTCGCGAACCAGGATGCCCTGCCACTGACTCATCGCCTGGGCTCTGGTGAGGTCCAAGTAATCCCGCTCTGACGGCATCAGCCCCTCAACCCCTGCATACATCTCGACGGAGCCCTTGCCCGGGCGTGCTCGTCGGCCAGTCTTTGTGACCAATCAGCCTCACCTGGATCAGCAGGAGTCGACCAAGTGGGAGCTTCGAGCCATCACCCTATATGTAAAGAGCCTTCGCGTTAAGCCGCAGTCGGTTGGACGGGCGTACCCCGCTGCAACTGTCGGATTCTTGACATTAGTGCCGGCCCTGTACCGGCTTCCACCGACGTATCGGGCTACTACCGCTGCTGTTCTTGGCTCCCCGCGCCACTGTGAGATACGACGGCGTCGAGCTCGTCTACGCATGCGTTATCCAGGCATGACGCGGGCAGCGACGAGCGAGGGTGCCAAGCAGGCAGAGGTCTGTCCGACGCGGTACGTCAGGGTCGCCTTGATCGGCTACTTGCCGCCCGCGCTCTTCGAAACTGCCTCAACTGTCAGACGTGCAGGGGAGGCCGGCGTCGGCCTTGATCGACTAGTGTCTGCGTTCCTGGGATCACGGTAACCGGGCGTTCAGACGCGAACGTCTTCCTGGTTACGGACGTAGCTCCCCGCAGCCACACTCCACCTGGTGTCTCTGTTAGAAGGGATGCGAATGAGCGACTCGTTCACGACGTTCATGTGCCTTGCACTCGTTGTCCTGTTCTTCGTGGCGGCAATCAACAAAGGCATTCAAGACGGTAAGAAAAAGCAGGGTATTGAGGAAGAGCTTCGGCGAGTGGGGGCGATCGAGGCGCGCGTTGGCCAGTCGGTCGTCTTGTTTTCCGATCCTCCTCGTGTGTCTGTGCAGAAGGCTGACGGCAGTTTCGACCTTAGGCCACTGACATCAGACACGGTTGTTTCGGTCGAAAGTGCCGGAAGTATTACGGCTGTACGGGGTCGCAACCTCGCATCGAAAGCCGTAGCCGGCGCCTTCACCTTCGGTGCTGGAGCATTTGTCGTAGGAAACGCAAAGACCAAGAACATCGACAACCGAGAGCTGTACGTCATCATCGAGTCGCCATCGTGGGCTCATGTGCAGAAGGTCGACCCAACGTTGGGGCAGGAGGCTCGCCAGTTCGCGGCGTCCGCCAACAGGCTGGCCAAGCAGCTGTCGGAGAAGTAGAGCTTCCAAAGTTGGCTGGACGAAAGTATTAGCTGCGCCTCACCACCACCAGTTCGTCCCGCGCCCTGGTCGCTGCCACGTACCTCAGCGACCGGGCCCGGAGATGCGCCCAGGAACGAGCCCAGCGTCGACGGGGCATACACGCTGGTGAACAGCGACCGCATCCCGCCAGCACCGGGGTGAGGACCAGCAGGGTCCGAGCCGGACCTGCGGCTCTGCCGGACGGGTGGTCACGGAGGGGCGCCGTAGAGGACTTCTGCTATGGCCGCGCGCATGTCGGCCGCCGTCGGAAAGCGGCCGGCGGGGTCCTTGGCCATGGCTCGCTCCACGATCTTGTCGTAGGCTGCGGGAACGTCGGCCCGCACCGAGCTCGGCACCCGTACCGGCTCTTTCGTGGCCGCGATGAACAACTTATGAATGTTCGTGTGCGGGAACGGATGCTCCCCGGTGAGAAACAGGAAGAAGCTGACGCCGGCGGCGTAGATGTCGGCCGCCACACTGGGCACCGAGCCGGTGATCATCTCCGGGGCCAGAAACGCGGGTGTGCCGATGATCTTCCCTTCTTCCCAGAGCGGGTGCGCAGAGGTTTCGTTAACCAAAAACGAGATCCCGAAGTCAAGAATCTTTATCGAGCCTTCGGGCGTCAGCATGATGTTGGCGGGTTTGACGTCGCAGTGGATCACCCCGGCACGGTGCGCGTGCTCTAGGGCCGCCAGCGTCTCGCACATGATCTCCGCGGCGTCGTCCGGCTCGACCTCGCCGTGCCCAGTCAGCTCGGACAGCGGCTGGCCTGGCACGTACTCCATCACGAAGAACCGCCTTCCGCCCTGTTCCACTACGTCGTAGATGGCGGCGATGTTCGGGTGGTTGAGTGCGGCTACGGCACGAACCTCCGCCCAGAACGCGGTCTCCAGGTGTAAGCCGTCGTGTGGTGTCTTGCACGCGACCGTTCGCCTCAGGAAGTGGTCCCAGGCCAGAGATACCGTGCCCATACCGCCCATCCCGACCTTCTTGTCGAGCATCTCGTAACGAGACCGGGAGGTGTCAGGGGCGCCTACGCTCGGCCGGGCGAGCGTCCCCGGCTCCATCGGGAGGTTCAGGCGTTCCGCCAGCGCGACCAGGCGGGCGCCGCGGGGAAGCCGGGCCTGTACCGGGGCTTCTGGCCGGTGGAGCGGATTGCGAGCCAGGCCGAGCGCCCCGGACGTATCCGTACCGGTGCGTTCTGGCAGGGGGCGGCCTCTGGCGGCGAGCGCCGACTTGACGTGAGCGTAGGCGAGATCCACCGTGATCACCTTGGGGCCGCCGGCGATGCCGCTGGTGAGCAAGTCGAGTAGTTCTCCGGTGAAGGCGGTGTACCGCTCGCCCGGCGGGGCAAGCGCCGGGCCGTCCTCGCTCGCCGAACTGAGGACAACCGCGCCCGCTGTGGCCGCCTGCAGGCGGACCGCGTCGGCTGCGCCCGCCATCAGGCCGTGTGCCTTGCCGCTGAAGCAACTGTCCAGAATCACTACCCGGCGGGTGGCCCGCGTGTCGGCCAGCAGCGTCTTGATCCAGGTGAACGGCACGCATGTCCATGGTTCGTTGTGACGTGACCCGGTCAGCGACAGTGAGAATTGCATCTGGTCGTCCAGATGGCCATGTCCGCTGTAGTAGACGAGCAGGGTGTCGGTAGCCTCGGCGGCTGCCCGGCGGACCGGCTCGACCAGGTGGGCCACCTGCCCGGGGTCGACCACCGGCAGGATGTTCTCCCGGGGAAGCTGCCAGCCGTCCGACGCGGCGAGGTGATCGGCGAGCGCCTGGACGTTGTTCCGAACGGCTGGCAGCGGGTCGAGATGCACATACCCGGCGGTCCCGATCAGGCACGCTCGCGATCCGCTCGGGCTCGGCAGGGTCACTGCGGTCACTCGTCCGCTGTAGCCGATTTTATCGCCCGCGTCACCTCGGCCGGATCGGTGACGTCGATGACCACGGTCCGCTCGCCGACCTCGATCCGCACCACCGGCGCCTGTGCCCGGCTGCGCCGCCAGGCCGCGATTGCCAGCGCGAGATTCGCCGATGAGAACCCGATGTTGACCACCAGTTCGATGACCTCGGTGGCGCCCATAGTCCCCGGCGCCGGCTGCACGGGCATGACCGCGATCTTCGCAGTCGTCCGGATCTCGTCTTTCTCCCGCAGCCACTGCGCAAGTCGCCGAAGGTCATGCGTCGATCCGTCGAGCGTCACCCGGTAGATAGTCAACCCGGAACCATCCCATCCTCTGTGGTCAGCAGCACCATAGTGGCGTCCGCGCGCCAGCCCGTCAGGCACGGTGACGTCAAGAAGACGGTCGCGACGTATTGAGAAAGTGCAGAGCCGCCAAGGAGATCCGTCATGGTTGGTAACCCCGAGACGATCTACGTGGATCTCTTCGGCGGGACGGGGACAAGCCCGGTGGGCTCGCGCCCGGCCCTCATCGAACAGACGGTCCGCATGGCCCTCGACCACGGCCAAGTCATCCTCGAAGGGATCATGCACGCCGCCCGGTACCGGCGGATGCTCATGTCATTGCGCGACGGCCACCGTGGCAGGACGCTGTCCTCCATCTGGACGTGTCCCTGACGACTGTCAGCGTAGGCCCGTGGCGGCCCGGTGGTCGGCGATGAGCCGTGCGACGAGTTCGGCGGCCACGTCGGCGGGGCGGGCGATGACGCTGCCGTAGTCGATGGCTTCGTCCGGGGAGACGTGGATGTGGTCTGCCTGCCCGAACCCGTAGGTGGCGGTGTTGCTCGGCACGTTGACCCTGCCGTAGGAGATCATGGTGGCGGGGTCGAGCCCGATGGCGGGTACGACGAGGTCGCCGTGAGGTAGATCCAGCGCCGTCAGCGTGTTGAGCATGCCAGTGAGTTGCTTGGTCAGGTCGTCCCGGTCGAGCACCGCGCCCATTTGACCTTCGGGCAGCGGGGCCCACGCTGACCGTTGCCCGGATCGGGTGACCACGAGCCCTTTCTCGTTGTCCCGACCGCTGCTCGTCGCCCGGGCGACGGCGGAGTCGGCGTGCGCGTGCAGGGCTTCCAGCCGGGTGAATACGCCGTGCTGTCGGCCATGGTCGGGCAGCAGGTCGGCGAGGGCGGCCAGCTCGCTCACCTGCAGTCGCGCGTCGTCGGCGGTGAAGACCAGGTGCACCTCGACGGCTGCGGCGCCTAGCCTGCGGTCCTGCGCACGTTGGTCAAGGTCGCTGCGCCAGGAGACGCTGACCGGCGGGGCCGGGCTCTGCCAGCGCAGCCGCGATGGGCTGGCCGGCGCGGCGGCGCTGGCTGTCGGATATGGCACAGCCTGAGCGGGCGAATCAGTGGACGCCACCGAGGTGCCGGGGAACGGCGGGGGTGTGGAGGGCTTGTTCCGCTCGCGGCGGACGCCTTCGAGAATCTGCTTCCGCGCAGCGGCTTCGTCGAGTCGGTGAATGCGAATCTGCACCACCTGACTGAGCAGCCCTGTCGGCTGGCACTCCTGCACCATGATCGGCACGAGGGCGTTCTTCGCGCCCTCCGGGTCGCTGGCGAAGACGGCTGCCCACTCCGATGCTGGGAAGGGCGCCTTCAGGTACGCCGGGGAGAGCACAGCGATCATCCGGGGACACTGCTTCAGGGCCTTGTCCATCTCAACGGCGAAGTTGCTGCCCGGCCTGAAGTCCCACTCCTGAATCGTCACGGCGAAGCCGTCCGCCTCGAGGATATAGGCGATCCAGCTGGCCCACGCCTTGTCGGCGGCCGTATACGAGATGAAGAAGTCTTTCGCTACAACGTCCACCTGGCCAGGATAGGTACAGGCGGCGACATCGCCCCGTCGTGGACCGCCGCGATGGGCCATTCCTGCTCCCAGAGTCTGCTGCTCGGCTCTGACCCGCGCGGTGGGGACTCGGCAGACGGCGACGAAGGCGATGCCCGGCCGCGGGACATAGTGGCACCGGCGTCATCGGCCCCGAGTGCTCTCCGCCTCGATGGGTCAGCTCGGTTGGGGGAGGACGACAGGTAGCAGCGAGAGCCTGATCACGCGTTGGCGATCCCCGTGCGCGTGGAGGAGGTAGTCACGACGGCGGGTTGGCTCCGCGGGTGTAATGGCCTGAAGAAGCCTGGAGTGCTTGGCCAGGCAGGCTGCGGCGCTGTCGATCACGGCGCTGGTGTCCATTCGGTTACGGATGAACAGCACCAACGCGACTCGGGTGTCACGCCAGATGGTGTAGCCGAGGAGCTGATCGACAGCCTCGACGAACTTGGCTGGGCCGTGCCAGATCTTGCACTCGCCGATGAAGGCGTCTCGGTCTCGCCACCGCAGCAGAATGTCGGTCTTTCGACCAGAAGTTGGCCGGACGGCCGGTGATGGCCGACGGCGCCTACCGCGGCAACCCAGAGGTGATCATCCCGTACCGCAAGCCAGCCGACGGCAGCGAGCTACCCGAGTGGAAGGCAGACCTGAACAGACAACACCGCGCCGTCCGAGCACAGGTGGAACACGCCCTGGCCAGGATGAAGTGCTTCAAGATCCTCCGCGACTACCGTCGCGCCGCCCATACATTGACCGATGCTGCTTCCGGCATCGCCCATCTCCACAACATCATCCTCGCCGGCTGAACCGCCAGCCCCGGGGCGGGGCAACACCTACAGCGAGTTACGAGACGTCCTTTAGCACCGCAGGCCGCTGATGAGCGACGGCAGCCCTTTCCGCCCACTCTATGGCGATTGCCGCTGCCGTTTCCAGCGCACGGTCCGCCGTGAACGGCACCCACGCCGCATGGAATCCGGAGTTCATGGCGAGAAGGTACGGCGAAGGGGCGAGAAGGTACGGCGAAGGTACGACAGGCTATTGCTGGTCGCAACAGCCTGGGCGCCACGCGATGCTGGTGGAGGCCGTCGCCCGCACCCTCAGCGACCGTCATCCCGGCCGAAGGTCAGAGATGGCTCACACGAGGGGCAGGAGACGCGCGCCAGGGTGCAGTCATTCGAGCACGGGCTCCAGTCCCGACAACGGTGGCATTCCCTGTCCAGATCATGCCGGCTCGTCGCCGGCCGGCGACAGTAGTTGCAGATCCACCAACTGTCCGCCGGAGCCATCGGCTGCGGGACTGTCAGCAGATGAAACGATCCGCGGACGGTACAGCGACGACCTCCAGTTAGCTCGACCAGCCCTTCGTGCAAAATGCCGGCTTCGTAGTCGGCGGTCCGCCGGGTGATCTCAGCGCTCGAGCGTCGGACGGCGCCGACGGCCCGTGCAACGTCTGCTCTGGAGATCATCCACCGGCCGGAGACCTTTACCGCCGGTGCTGGCTGCCCATGAGTACAGCCCCACCTTGATGAGCTTGGTTGCGGTACCAGGAGTACGCGTTTTCGCCACCGAAGATGACCACGCCCTTGGCCAACGGAATCAGGTCAGGAGCCGCACCCATGATCCGACCACTTCCTTCCTCGCCCCAGAACCGGGCAGGGCCGCGACTAAGGTCACGTTACGCCGGACCGCCGACAGGAAGCGCGGCAACAGGTGGCGGGACAGAAGACGATGAGAGGTGCTGGGCTACGGCTTCTCCATCATGCACCGGGGGCGGCTCCCGAGTTGGTGCACCGCAGGGTTCCGGCTGAGGCTTGAGCTACCGCGGCAGTCCGGACGGCTGCGTACTGGGCTATTACTCGAGAGTGACTCGCGGGGCAGCCTGCGAGCCCGCGGCGACTACGACGCCGAGCAGGTCGGCCGACATGCCGGCCCGCTGTGCGACGGACGCAACGGTGTGCTGGTGTTCGGCGAGGAGTTCGGCTGCTTTGCCTAGTAGGGAGGGCTGTTCGCGAGGGCCCAGGTCCGCTGGCTCCGGGTAGCCCCACTCGGCGAGCATGTTCATGGCCCGCCGATACGTGTAGTCACTGTAAACGCCCATGGCGTGGCCTCGGTAGACAAGTGCTTTGAGCGAGAGGCCCCAGCGGCGTTTGACCTGCTGCAGCTGGTCGAAGTCGAGTCGGGTGGGCAGCTCGTCGCGGAGCCGAGTGCTCGGCGCAAGGAAATGCGAGCCGAAGGCGGTAGCCTCCCGCTCGAGGATCTGGCTGCCAGGTTCGGCGTCGTGGTGCAGCAGCAGGTGGGCCAGCTCGTGTGCGGCATCCATCCGAGAGCGCGCCTTGTCGTTCTTCCGCGGGCTGATGAACACGAACGGCCTGGTCCCGTACCAGTGGGAGAAGGCATCTACCCGTTCCGAGACGTCCGGCAGGGTGAGCACGACGACGCCGGCGGCCTCGAGAAGGCGGACCATGTGAGGCACGGGCTCGTCGCCTAGGCCGAAGGCGTGGCGCGCGACAACCGCTGCCGCCTCGATGTCGCGGTTGCAGGCGTCCTCTGGCAAATCGATCGACGGCAGGCGCAGCGCCGGCAGCTCCAGGTGCTGCTCGATGGCGTCAACGACGCGCCAAGCGATTTCGCCGAAGGCGAGGGCTTGGTCCCGTTCGGCCTGCGTGGTAATGCGCAGGCTGCGGAAGTGCGGGTGCCCGGCTGTGGCTGGAGCAGGTATGCCGGCGGCAAAGAACTGAACCGGGACGGCGAGGGCGAGGGCGAGGCGGGCCAGCGTCGCGGGCGACGGCCGGGACTGCCCCAGCTCGTACTGGCTCACTGCGGTGGCGGTCACACCGACTTGGTGGGCCAGTTCCTTCTTGCGGATGCGTCGCCACCGCCGCGCGAGTGTCAGTGCATGCGGCTGGAACGCCACCGCTGCCAGCGCCGGTGCTTCTGCCCGCCCGCGGGTGACCGTCACGCGAGCGCTGACAGCGGCACGCCGTCACCGCGCCGCTTCGACCGGACCAGGACGTCGAGCTCCGGGATCGGCACCTCGCCGGGCAGGACAGGATCCGGGGCTGCAGGGCTGCCGCTCGCCGTCAGCACCGGGTGAGCCGGTTGACCGATCCAGAGCTGCACCTCGAACCAGGGCGACCCACCGTCGCGGTTGTCCCGCGGCAGCCCGAGGTAGGCGACCGCTTCGCCGGTGTCGAGGTCGCCCGCGTGGGCGACGCGAACGTGGCGCCGGCGCGGAACCACACCGGTGAACGCCTCGGGGAACTGCTCTTCGTCGTCGAGTGCAAGTTGGCCACCTCGGCTGTTCTCCACGGCCCCGCCGAGCCGCGCTTCGCTGCCTTCCCAGCGGATCGACTCGACGCTCGCGCCGGTGCCGCCCTGGAGGGAGTAGAGCCGCACGATGTAGCCCGCGCAGAGGATCTCCAACGAGTTGTCCTCGATCCGGGCGTCGACGCCGGCCAGACCGGCGAATTGCGCCGCTCCCAGGTTCGTCAGGTTGCGCCAGACGGTGGTTCCGAAGCTCATGGCGTCGTCGCCGAGGTCCGGCTCGTGTCGGTCAGCTGCCCTCCGGTACACCTGCCGGATTAGGTCCGCGAGGGGAGTGAGCACGCCGTTCTTGCCGAGAGTTGCGACGGCTTCGCTCAGGTGATCCACGAACGGAAACATAGCAGGTACTCCAGTTGATGTTGTGGAAGTAAAGTGCGGGTCGTTAGTTGGGCCTTCTGGTAGGCGGCCCAAGTTCGCTAGCTGAGCGGCGGCGAGGCCTTTGCGGCCTTTCCCTGATCGCTGCGCGACCGGCAGCGCGAGCGCGTAGAATGCCTGCGGGTCGCCTGCCTCCTGTCGGAGGCTGCCGATAGGGTGCAACCCATGCTCAGGAAGACCCCGCGACACGCGACGTCGACGCAGGTCGGCGAATACCGATGGACTACAACAGGCCATGGCCGTTCCGTCGGGTCGGGCGGCGGGCTCTGATGGCGCGACCAACTGGGCGCTACGCTGCGGTTTCCATGTTCTCCGGCTGCGGCGGGATGGACCTCGGCGCGGAGCAGACCAAGCGCGTGGGCGTCGTCTGGGCGAACGACATCGAGCCGTGGGCCGTTGAGACTTACAGGCGCAACCTCGGGCGGCACATCGTTGCCGAGGACATCGCCGAGCTAGACGTGCCGGAGGTGCCCTGCGACATCCTGCTTGCCGGGCCGCCGTGTCAGGACTACTCCACCCTGTGGAACCACGACGGGCTGAAGACTGCGCGCGGCAACCTGTTCCGCCATGTCGCACGGTTCCTGGACGGGCTGCGTCCGGCGGCCTTCGTGCTCGAGAACGTGCCGGGCCTGCTCTCCGCCAACCACGGGGCCGCGTGGACCCTTGTCCGGCACGCCCTGCGGTCCCCGTCGAGCTTCGTGAGCGGCCCGAGGAACGGTCCCGGTGTGCGCTATGACCTGTCCGCCCAGGTCATCGACATGGCGGACCTGGGCGTTCCCCAGCACCGCGAGCGCCTGATCGTCGTCGGGGTGCGCCGAGACCTCAAGGTTCGCCCGCCGATCATCCCGGAGCCCTATGCCGGGCGGCACGTGACAGTCGCCGATGCACTCGACAGAAGCCCTCTTCCAGACGACGCGCCGAACCACGAGCGCGGTCTCGACGGACCCGAGGTGGTCAAGAGGCTCGAGCTCATCCCGCCGGGGGCGAACTACGGCGTCATCCCGGAGGGGCACCCGTCCGCGGTCAAGGGGCTGATCAGCCACGTCTACCGACGGCTGGACCCAGACAAGCCGGCGTACACCATGATCGCGGGCGGCGGCGGCGGCACGCATGGCTACCACCACGTCGAGCCGCGGCGGCTGAGCAACCGCGAGAAGGCGCGGCTGCAGGGTTTTCCCGACGACTTCGTCTTCGAGCACGGGACGGTGCGCAACCGGGCATCGGCGTACGCTCGCGTCCGCCGGCAGATCGGCAACGCTGTCCCGCCTCCGGCGGCGAAGGAGATCGTCGACGCGCTGACTCAGGTCCTCCTTGCGGCTGGCGTGCCAACCCGCAGGGCGGCCGAGCTGACCGCTGCACGCCGGCTGGCAGGACGCACCATCCACCCTGAGCGCCAAGCCGAAAGGAAGGCAGCCGGCTAGTGACAGACCCCCGAGAACTGTCGGACGAACTGCCCGCCGTCGCCGCCCTGCGGTCGCTGTCCGTGTTCAGCGCCGACCAGGCCGGCGCCTACCGCGAACACTTCCAGCGCCTCGGCGAGGCGCTGGGCGCCGACGTCCCCACCCGCTTGGCACAGTACGTCGCTGCGTGGGCCAAATCTGGGCAAGCTGGGGCCGTAGTGTTGACCGGCAACGCTGGCACGGGCAAGACCGCAGTGGCGGAGACGTACTCCCGTGCAGTCGGTAGCGACCTTCCCGAAGGCGACGACCTGTGCGAGGTCGCCACGGGCCGCTGGGTCGTCAAGGACCTCTCAGGGCTTCCGGACGACGCGGCGCGACGCTCGGCACTGCAGGCGGTCCTTGGCGGCCTGACGACAGGCTCGAGCCAGTATCTGGTGTGCGCGAACGAGGGCGTCCTGCGCGACGCGCTCGACATCCTCGACCACGAAGACCTCGCCTCAGCCCTCGATCAGTCGCTGCGCAGCGGAGCTGCTGAGGTCGGCAAGCTGGTAGTGGTCAACGTCAATCGCCAACGCCCGACCGCGCCGGGGCTGTGGGACGCCCTGCTCGACTTCCTCGTGCGAGGAGATCTGTGGTCTGGCTGCACCGGCTGCCCGTTCGACCTCGGCAGCTGCCCCATGCGCAGCAACGCCGAAGCGCTGCGGGACCCGCGGGTGCGCGAGCAGCTGCGGACCCTGGTCCGACTCGGCGCCGGCGAAGCGGTACCGACGATCCGGGAGGTCCTGTCGGTGCTCGCATGGGCCGTCGTGGGCGACCGGACCTGCAAGCAGGTCAAGGCAGCCACGCGGGACATGGAAAGGGCCGCCTTCACCGCCACCGACGGGTACTTCACCCGGGTCGTGGGCGGAGGCCTGTCCCTCGACGCCATCGAACGCTCGCCGCTGATGTCAGGGATGCGCACCGCGCAGCTAGGGCACGTCAGCGACCTGGAGATCGACGGCTGGCTGCGGGACACCACCGGAGCCCCCGAGGAGGTTCGGCTGCTCGCCGGCGACCCTTCGCTGGTCGAGGACGGGCCCGACGGCAGCCTCGCCCTGGCTGGGAGTCGCTCACCGCTGGACCGCGTGCGCACGAAGCAGGGAACCATGACGTTCCACCACCTCGGCGAACTGGTCAGCACCAGCGAAGACCCGACCAAGGTCGACGACGGGTTGGACGCACTCGTCTCCGGCGACCGGGACAGCAACGCGCCCGCCCAGGTGCTGTGGCGCCAGCGCCTCTACTTCGAGGCGAGCCAAGCGCTGGGCGGCGCCGACGTCGCGTCGAAACGGCTGCTGGGATACCGCTACGTCGCGGACCTCGTGCGCTTGGCGCAGAAGGCCGCCCGTAGCGAGGATGTCGTCATCGAGGTCTCGGAAGTGGTGCGTGGCCTGAACTTCCTCGTCACCGGGTTCTCCAGCCCGCACGAGGGGCTCGTCGTGCCGGACCCCGCCTGCCTGTTTGCCCGCGACCCCGGATCCTTCCGACCGGCGAGGCCGTCGCTGGTGTACGGACTGGTCCCGCTAGAGCGGCTGTCTGTGCGGGTGCCGGACCGCGGGCTCGTGGAGCGGCTGCTGGATGTTGACCACGTCGACGTGGAGCTCGTTGTGGACGGCCGCGACGACTTGTCGCTGCGGATCCGCCCGAAGATGTACGAGGCCGTCCGCGAGGCCGCCGACTTCCAGGGGCCCGTCGGCCAAGGCGTCGCCGAGATGAACGACCTGCGCGGCTTCTATAGCCGCCTCGCCTCGGCGGAGGTTGCCGGCGACGCCATCCGCGTTGCCGACCCCGACTCCGACCCGCCGGCACTCGTCAAGGTCAACCTGCCGTACTTCGCGACATCCGGAGGGCATAGTGCTCGTTGACAGCCGGAACCTCACCCCCGGCCGGGTCGCGCAGGTCCTGTTCGGCTTGGACCCTGACCGCGACGAGCGGGCTCCGCAGCTGTGTGCGGAAACCCTGCTCACGCTCGCCCAGAACCGCTACCGCGCCCCTGCCAGCAGCGACGAGCTGCGCAGCCCCAAGCGGCAGCGGTTTGCCCTGCGCAGCTTGGCGCTTGCCACCAACTTCCTGGCGGGCAGGGAGGGTCGCGCGGGCGAGGACAACATGACGCCTCACCTGTACGGCAAGCTGCTCGCCTCAGGTTCCGACGTGCGCAACAGCGCCAACCTCGCGCTGGCCCAGAGCGCCCTGCAGGGGCTCGTCGACCCGGACACGCAGCGAGGCCAGCCGGGGGCGTGGCTGCTGAGGCCGTTCCACGAGTCGCTGCTGTGGTACGACGCGCGCAAGGCGCCGAGCCGGCCCGACTGGACGGTGCGCAAGGTGTACATGCGCGGTAGCGGGATCACTCTCGCCCGGCTGCTCCTCGCGCCGAGCGACCCGGAGGCAGCCGAGCAAGGAGCACGAGCGGTCTCCGCCATACAAGAGGCCCTGACGGGGCCGAGTCCGCTGGCAGACATCAGCCGTCGCCTAGAATCGGCACTGCAGACCGGCGAGCCGTACACCAAGACGCCGGACACCGAAGAAGACGAGAAGGCAGCTTGGGAACGGGGCGAGGACGAGCTGCTACAGCCGCTCGCGGCCAGCCTGTGCCGGCATGCCGAAGGGGTGATGTGTCAGGGCGGCGCCAGCGGGCCGGCCAAGCTGTGGCAGCTGCGCACCATCCTCGCGCTGGACTTGGCGGTGCATGCCCTGCGGGTGGCCTGGGACGCCACGTCGACACCCGAGGAAGACCGCTTCCTCCTGCTGAGCTTCGGCGGGGGGCCGCGGGCGCAGGACCGGGTTCGGCAGCGATCGGAGGAGTCGTATCGGCGGGCCCGGATCCGGCTCAACGAGGCCACCGTATCCACGGTGGCCCGCATCATGCGGCAACTCGTCGAGAAGAAGACCGTCGCGTGGGGCCAGGAGTTCGAGAAGCGCAGCAAGCTCGACCAGGACAAGAGCGAGGACGGCCTGCTGCACCAGCTCGCCAAGCTGAACGCCCGCAGCTCCGACGACGAGTACCTGCGACTGGCGCGCACGTCGGTGGAGAGCGCGAACTACGGCCGGGCTGAGGACGGGTTCCGGGTTCTGCTCGAGTCAGTGGGTCTCGTTGCCGGGACCCGCTACCGCTACCTGACGGCTACGCCGGACCTACTGGCTGCCCTCGTGGGTGCGCTGTCGAGTCAGATGCCGATGCCCAGCAACGAGTTTTTCGCAGCAGTGCGGCAGGAGTGGGGACTGGTGATCAACCAAGAGTCGGCGGCGTCGACGAGCCTGCGCGGCCAGGTCGACGGCGCCGGCCTCGAACGCAACGCCCGCCGTGCCGAGAGGCTCATGAGCGAGGCGGGACTGGCGCTGAGCCTGTCCGACCGAACCACGGTGGTGGGCGAACGCGCGCAGAGGCGGTCCAAGTGAGTCAGCGGCTCGGCGGCGCACTGGCCGCATACATCGGAAGCATGAGCGGAAGCTCCAAGTTCGTCCTGGTCGAGGGCGTCCCGACTAGCCTCGCACTGGGCATGGCGGCGGCGTGGAGCGAGGCGCTGCCGCCGTTGGCCGTAGTGTCCGACTCCCCCCGCCGTTTCGGCGCCCACGCGCTGTCGGGCTCCGGGACGGGCCTGCGCAACCGCTACCCGCAGGGCGTCGTGCTGGTCCTGTGCGAAGGTCTGCAGGTTCCTGACCGCAGCGGCCTCAACTTGTTCGAGAACCTGTCGCCCGGCGTACTCCTAGACTCCCCCGAAGGCCTTGTCACGATAGCCCGCCAACAACCGGCCGCCAGCCTCGACGGCCCGGTGCGAGCGGTGCGGGAAGCCATCGCCCGGGCGGGCATCGCCCACAAGCCGAGTGCTGCCCAGGTGGCGGCATACTTCGACCTGGTCGCTGCCGGTGAAGACCCCTTGAAAAGCCTGCCCTCCCTGGGCGCCTTCGCCGACACCGCCACCGGCGATAGGGTCGACGCCGACCGCATCGGCGACAACCTCGCCCTCGCCGCCCGCCGAACCAGCGACGACGTCCTGCGGCCCAGCGCTTACACCGAGATCCGCCGGCGTGCCGAGACGGTCCTCGGCCGTCGGCCCAGGCTGCGGAACGAGCCGGCGGTGGCGTCCGCCGCCGCTGCGGCAGTGATGACGATGCTGCAGTCCGGCAGCGAGCAGCTGCTCCAGGAACTGGAGTTCGACGAGGCCCGCGAGATCCTCGAACAGCGCACCAAGGACCTCGCCGACGTCGCGCTGCAGGCGCTGTTCGACTACCAGCGGCGGCACGAAGACGAGCGGATTGCGCTGCTGCCCTGGCCTAGGTACCACTCGCGCGCTGAGGAACTGCGCCGCTCCGCCCAGCAGCGAGACGCCGCTCGGGACCTGCTCGACCTCGACGAAGCCCAAGCGCACGGCATCTTCGACAAGCCGACCAGAATCAAGCTCGAGAAGCTGCTGCGCGACAAGGCCATCAACGGCAGCAACCCGTCCTGCCCCGAGAACGCCCTGATCAAGGCGGTGCAGCAGCTCGGCGGGCCGCTGAAGCGCATCAGCCTTCTCAGCCCGAAGCCGTCGGCAGAAAACGCGAAGCCGAACCGCAGCGGCGCGGTGAAGTGCATCACCCTCGCCTGCGCGCGGCTGCGGCTGGGCGGGTTGATGCGCCGGCTCGAAAGCCGGGGGGTCGAAGTCGACGGTCTCCTCCTCCAGCCAGCCAACACCGACAAGACTGTCGAGGCATCCTTCCACGACGCTGACCTCGAGTCGGGGGAGCTCGCTCTGTTGCAGCTGCGGCTCTACGCTGCCGACGGCAGCACCGTCCAGGTCGACTGGCGGCCCGACCTCGACGACGCCGCGCTGCTGCGGGCCGCGCTGCTGTTCGCCGAGGAGACCGCCCTCACCCTGGCGACTGCCGACGAGCCGACCCTCACGTCGTTCTGCAGCAACGAGGCACCGAGCCCGCAGCCGGTGTCGAGCGATCTCAAGCCGCTCGCGCACGAGCTGCGCGAGCTTGCGCGGCTGTCGCTGCAGGAAGGGCTCACCCCTCAGCCCCTGCGCCGGTGGGCTGCCAGCTGGGCCGCCACCAGCAACGAACAGGCACCCGGCGTGGAGGCCGAGGCGGCAGAGGCACTCTCGCTGGCGGGGGCGGTCGCGGGCCCGGCCCACTGCGTGGCTCTCACCGGCTTCGCGCCGCTGAAGGCCGAGTGGCTCGCCCAGTACCTCGACGCGTTGTGGTCCCTGCTGGACGCCGCCGCCGGTGCGGCCGACGACAAGCCTGTCGCCGCAACAGCCGCTGGCATCGCCCGCACGACAGCCTCGCACCACCCCGCGCACGTGCGCGCCTGCCTGCGGGACAAAGCCATGCTGCCCACCAGCGAAGGGCGGCTGTGGAGCCTCTATGGCGGAGCCAACACCCGCGACGAAAGCGGCTACGCCGGCGCGGCGCTCACCTCGGTCGTGGTCCGGCTGCTGACACTGCAGCCCGAGGCCGCTGGGCACTTGCGCTGCCTCGCCTACGGGCCCGGCGCCGCCGACCTTCTCGTCTCGCAGGCAGTCAAGCTCATCGGCCGCAGGACCGGCCGCGGCACCGTCGCCAAGATCGAGGTTTTCTGCGTCGGACAGGAGCCCACCGACAGGCCACACTGGCAGACCCTCGCGCGAGCTGACGAAGAGCTACGCGACAGCCGCGACGTGCTCGAGCTGCGCTACCTCGACAGCCTCGCCCGAGCCCGCGAGGTCCTGCAGCAGCCCGGCTCGCCGAACCCGGCGGTGCACCTCGCGCTGGTAACCGGAATTAGCGACGGCGGCAACCGGCTCCAGATCGAATTTCCCGAAGTACCCGCACCGCCGGAGGACTCCGAGGTCCTCTTCGCTCCCCGGACCTCCCAGCGACCCGGGAAGGAGCGGCGCATGCTGCTGATGCCGCCCGCTACGACGCGGGCCGGCATCACGTGGCTCAAGCTGCAGGCGGCCGTGGACGAAGCCTGGCCGGAGGAAGGCGAAAAGATTCCGGTACCGGAAGTCCGCACCGGAGCCATGGATATCGCCGAGCAGCTCCGGGAGGTCCACGACCTCGCGCTCTGGGTGGCCACCCTCGACCGCTACGCCACCCGCGACAGCCTCGAACAGGCCCTCGGCGCCCACCGCATCGCCATCCTGCACCAGGAGCGCCGCCTCGGCGGCGACAGCCCGCTGTCGCTGGTGCTGAGCCAGAAGTCGGGCGGCCCGGCAGACCGCGCCATCGGCCGCAGCTTGCGGGCAGCCAATATCGTCGGCGACCGAGACGTCGCCTTCAGCGTTGGGACTGACCTCCGCAAGGTTGCGAGCCAGGGCTACGGCATCCTGGCCCTCGAGGCCGCCACCAGCGGCACGGGAATCAATGAGCTCGTCGGCCACGTCGTGGCATTCTCGCTACTCGCCCGCACTACCACACCCTGGCCCCTGCCGCCGGGGTGCCGCGTCCTACTCGTCAGTCTCGACGAGTATCGGCACTGGTTCCCCAGCCGCCGAGCGGACCTTCTCGCGATCGCACTCGATCCTTCCGAGGAAGGGGTCCACGTCGCGGCCATCGAGGTGAAGGCCAGGCGCAGCGACGAGACCGACGCCGCTGCCGGCGCGCTTGACCAGCTCAACCAGACGCTCGCGGCCACAAGGTGGGCCGCCTACCCTGAGCCCGGGTCCATCCACAGCCGCCTGTGGCTCAACCGCATCGCGGAGGCCGCCTACTCGGTCGCCCGGGAGTCGCGCTTCAAGCTCGACGCCGAAGAACTGGCGGCCCTTGAGGCGTTCCGCACCGGCGCCGGCACCTTAGAGTGGGCGGGCGTAGGCCTGGTTTTCGGCCCCAACGTAGAGGAGTTCGACAGGTACTACCCGAGGGAGGTGGCCAGCGACATCGTCCCGGTGGTGCTGCACAGCATCAAACTCACCGAGGACCTGCTGCTCGACGCTGCGCAAGTGCGCATCACCGACCTGAGGACCGTCGAAGCCGAGCGCCCGCCTCTCAAGGGCGGACGCACGCGACGCAGGCCGGAGGCCAAGCCCGCACAGCAGGCGCAGCCGCCGACCGACGGAAGCCCGGACATCGGCACCCCTGAGCCTGCCCGACCTGCCCCAGGCGAGACGGCCGCGTCGCAGCGCGGCCAGGCCAGTGAGCCGGAGCAGGACCGCACGACCGAGCCGACCGCGACCGAGGAGCCGCGCAGGCAAACTGAACCGGCGACATCCGCCACAGAACCAGTTCCGTTCCGCGCCCCGGTCCTGGGCTGGGACGCAGCCACGGGCGAGGAGGTGCGCTGGCACCCGGCCGGCCCTGAGCAGGGTGTGCTCCAGAACGGCCACGTGGAGGTGTGGGGCAGCTCGGGGATGGGTAAGACGCAGTTCACGATGAGCCTGCTCGCGCAGCTCGCCCACCACAGCGGGAGCAAGTTCGGCATCGCCGACTTCAAGAACGACTACAGCGACGAGACGGGCTTTCCTCACCTGGCCGGCGCGAAGTTCCTCGACCTCTGGAACGACGGTGCGCCGTACAATCCCCTCGCCTTGGGCGAATTCACTGAGCGCGCAGTCAACACCGCCGTCATCGAACTGCGCGACACCGTCGAAGTCGCCACCAAGTCGTTTACCCGAATCGGTGTGAGGCAGCGGGCGAAGCTGGAGAAGGCGCTGCGCAGTGCCTACGCGGTCGGGCGGGCAGAAGGCCGGTGGCCGACGCTCCGGCTCCTCGACGACGAACTCGACGCTGACCTGTCGGGGGTGATCGGCGACCTCACCCACAACGAACTGTTCCGCGACGGGCCTCCCCTCGGTGAAGTCATCGACCACAACGTCGTCTTCGGGCTGAGTCGGATCCCGGGCAACGGCCAAACTACCGTCCTAGCCGCCGGGTTCATCCTGTCGGCCCTGCTGCTGCGAGTGCAGTCCCTGCCGCCGGTACCGAACTCTGTCCGGTACGTCACCGTGGTCGATGAGGCCCACCGAGTCGCGGCCTTCAAGGCGATCGACACCATGATCCGGGAAGGCCGCTCGAAGGGCCTCGGCGTCGTGCTCGCCACTCAGCAGCCGGGAGACCTGCCCGACGTCGTCGCTACCAACGCCCAGACCAAGGTGTGCTTCCGCCTTCCGGACGCCACCGTCGCAGCCGCAGCCGCCCGTAAGCTCAACCCGAACGACTCGCGCCTGGCCGAGCAGATTCGGACCCTGGGCAAGGGGGAAGCGCTAGTCAGCTTCGGGGGGACGAAGCCCCGGCTGCTGCGTATGGCGCAGGCATACCGCGACCGCCGCGAACTCGGGCTTCCCGGCGAGGAGGTTGCAGCCGGGCGATGAAGAAGCACCAAGGGCGCCCTGCCACCGCGCACCGGACGCCTCGGAGCGATACGGCCGCGCACTCCTGGGCAAGCAGCCCAGGGGTGCGTGGCCGTATGCAGCGCCAGCGGACCCGCGACACCCAGCCCGAGCTTGCGATACGACGCCTGCTGCACGCTGCCGGACTGCGCTATCGAATCGACGTCGCGCCCACGCAGTCGCTCCGTCGTCGGGCTGACATCGTCTTCGGCCCAGCCCGCGTCGCCGTCTTCGTCGACGGATGCTTCTGGCACGGGTGCCCCAAGCATGGAAGCAGAAAGACCAAGACCAACACCACCTACTGGTCTGACAAGGTCGCACGGAACCAAGCCCGAGACGCCACCACCGACGATCTCCTCACTGACGACGGCTGGCTCGTCATCCGTGTTTGGGAGCACGAGGACCCCCGGGAAGCCGCCGAGCGAATCGCCAGCAGCGTGCACAACCGGCGAAAGTTCGGTGGCCACCTGCCTTAGTTGAGGCTTCCGCAGGCTCTCCCTCGGCGTTGCGCCCAGCGGCGCATCCATTGCCGTCAACAGTTTACCACCACGATTGGTGGCCACATGGGCGACGGTCTGGCCGGTCGGATTACCCGTTCAAGGCTGCGTGACGGGGCAATAGGCCCTCGCGCCCTCGTAGCTCAGGGGTTAGAGCATCGGTTTCCTAACCGCTTGAATAGCCGAGTCGCGGGATCAACCCGTACTGCGCGCCCCGCCTATCACCAGGGCGGCAGGCAGGGCTTGCGAACAAGCGAGCATTCTAGGAGCACCCACGCTGTTCACTCTCGCCGACAGGCTGAAGCAGTTGCCGTTTCGGTGACATCCGGCGTGAGTTGAGTCCGATCAAACAGAAGGCTTGAGTCGAGTGGACGTGTGGAGTCGGTCGCCGATCATTTGCCAGTTGGGATCGCTCGTCATCGACATTGCCTGGACGCCGACACTCTCAAGTTGTTTCAGGTGTCGGTCGTAGCTCGGGTGGGCGGCAAGTTGAGTTTTGACGTTCGGGAAGGCGTATACCGGGATGCCGGTGCCGAGTGCCTCGTTGAGGATGCCGAGCGCGAGCGTGTCGTTGATCCCCAGCGCCCACTTGTTGATCACGTTGAAGGTCGCCGGCACCACGGCAACTACATCCGCCGACGGATGCGCTTCCGGCTCACCGGGCATTCGCCACTCCACCCGCACCGGATACCCCGTCTGGCGCGCCAAAGCCTCCCGATCAATCCACGTGGCCGCTGTCGGCGTAGCGGTCACGCAGACGGCCCACTCGTCTGAGAGCAGCAGTTCAATCAGCTCACCGATCCGCAGCACTGGAGGAGCAGCACAGACCACCAGAGCCAGCACACCCCGTTGAGTCATGCCAGCAGCCCAGCCCGCTCCGCCAGCGGCCGCAGCCCTGGCGTAGGCGCCCGCCGTTGCCTGGCCAGCAGGTCCAGCAGCAACGCTCGCGCCTGCACGTTGGCGTAAACCACCTCGGCGCCCACCCGCTCGGCCTCAAGAAGGTGAAGCACGGAGACTGATCGATCGCCGGAGGACATGAACGCCGCTGCCGCCAAGTCGACGTGTACCTGGGCCCGTCGACCGACCAGCACGGCCGGCAACCGCGACGTGTCGAGCCGCGACCCAATCTCCAGCGCCTGATCCGCATTGCCGGCTCGAACCGCAGCGGAGACCGCGTGGATGACGACATTCGTCGGACCAAACCCGGTCCACAGCCGGTTGCGATCTGAGCCGAGAACCGCCGCCAGGTCTCCGGCCTGTGCAAGGAACTGGCCCGCTTCCTTAGAGCTGCCCTGTCCGGCGGCCATCACGGCAGCCAGCAGTATCAACGCGCCCTGCGCAGACAGCAGGTCCGGGTCATCTACGGCACCGAGGCGGTTAACGCTGGTGAGGACGATCTGTTCGGCGTCGCCCGCTCTCCCGGGCAGCCGCATGAGCCCGCATGCTGCCTGATAGGCGGCCACGGCTGCCAAGGCGTGGTCGTCCGCCAACCGGGCGGCGGTGGAAGCCCGATCGGCGGTCAGCAGGGCGGTGTCACCGTCACCGACCTTGGCTGCCAGCTTCGATGCCGCGATGTAGGCGGCAGCGAGCAGCCGAAAGGCGCTGCTGCGATGCAGCCCGCTGGCGTGGCCAGTCAGGGCTGTCGTCTGGCTGAGCACGTCCGGCAGCAGACGAGCGGCCGAGGTGTAGCTCGCCCGCTGGTAGAGGGTGTGTACCCGGCCAACGCCCCGCCGCACGTCGGCAAGCGTTGGCATCGGCCCGTCAGACGCCGTCAGGTAGCTGGTGAGGAAGGTGCGAAGGCTGCTCAGCAGCTCCGGCCGAGCGGCGCCGGAAGCGGGACTACGAGCGTCATCTCCCATGGCCTGCCCTCGGTGTGCCGCCACCGACACGTCTACGAGCATGTCGTCGAGCTGTTCGAGCGTAACCCCCAACGCGGAGGCGATTCGGGCGCGATGCCACGGCTGGGGATCGGTCTCGGCGTTCTCCCAGCGCACCACGGTCGACCGTTCCACGCCGAGAAGTTCGGCAAGGCGCTCCTGGCTGAACCCGAGCGCCTTGCGCCGTTGACAGAGCCGGTGCCGCTTCAGGGCCACGCCCGATCTCCCTCCGTTCTGCCGTCACTGTAGTAACCGTCTATCGATTGGGCGGGTACGCAGACGCCTCATTTCTGCATCACTCAAGCCCCTCTGGCGCTGTAGTTCCTCCTCGGGCTGAACCCGAGGCTGGACCCAAGGCCCGGGGCGGGTGCTGGGCTCCGGCCGCGTCGTTCCCCCGTACGGCGGTGGCCGTCCCCGCCCGCCCCGGCGCCACTCCACGCATCCCACCGCCGGAGGCGCCCACCGATGTCCGCTGTACTCGCCGACTTTCCCGTGCTCACCCCGGTCACCGACGAGGACCTGGCCCTTGCCACCCACGCGGCCCGGGTCCACACCCGCGAGCCCTGGCCGCAGGGCCTGCTGTGCCGCAGCGAAGGCGTCCCGAACCCATGCCGCCTGGCCCGCTGGGCCCACACCACGATCCACGCCGCCGGCCTCACCGAGGAGCAGTTCGGAGAGCCGGCGTGACAGAACAGGAGACACCCGAGGCGATCGCCCGCTGGCTTAGCCTCGTCGCGGCGGACGCGGAGCTGTCCCAGTACCTGATCGGGGTGGACCGGGACCGGTTGAAGGAGCAGGTCGCGAAAGCGTTGGCCTCCGGCACCGACCTGCCGTACCTCGGTTGGTCGGAGTCCGAGCGGCGGCGCGCGGAGAGCTACCTGCGGCGGCGCTCGTTCTGGGAGGAGGTCGAGGACCGCTGCGCGGGCCTGCTGCCCGAGCGGGACGCCCCGCTGATCGAGGCCGCCCTGCGCCGGCTCACCGACCGGCCGGACCGCCCCGAGAAGCTGGCGCTGATGAGCGTCCTGGGCCGCGCGTATCGCCGCTTCGGCCTGCGACCGGAGCACCGGGCGGTCATCGACGACGCGCTACGGACCGCGGTGCCTTGGCAAGAAGTCGAGCGGGCAGCCACAAGAGCAGGGGACGGCCCGGCCTGGTGGCCGGTGGAGGTGCTCGACCACGACCCGGCCTGCGACGGGGTCGCCGTCATCACGGTACGGCCGTGGCGGCGCCTGCCCTACCGGCCCGGCCAGGCGGTGCCGGTCTGCACGCCCCGCCGGCCCGACCGGTGGCGTTGGCTGTGCCCGGCGAACGCGCCGCGCCCGGACGGCACCGTCGAGCTGCACGTCCGCGCGGTCCGCGGCGGCGCCGTCTCCACCAGCCTGGTCCACCAGGTACGCCCCGGAGAACTGCTCCACCTCGGCCCGCCGGCGGACACCGGGCTGAGCCTGCACGGCGGCGGGGACCTGCTGCTGATCGCCGGCGGCACCGGGCTGGCGCCGCTGCGCGCGATCGTCGAGCAGGTCGCCGCCGCCCCGGACGGCCGGCAGGTGACGTTGATCGCGGGAAGCCGTGACGTGGCGAGCCTGTACGACGCGATCACTCTCGACAAGCTTCAGCAGGCCCACGGCTGGCTGACCGTCGTGCCGGCGTTCTCCCATGATCCGCTCGCTGAGCCGGGGGAGCGGGGCGATGCATTGACCGTCGCCCTCGACCACCTCTGCGGTCAGCAGCAGGTCTATGTGTGCGGGCCGCCGGCGATGCTGGCGGGCTCGAGGTTGCGGCTGCTCACCGTCGGGGTGCCGGGCGCGCGGATCCACCTGCCGGATCGGATTCCGTGGCGGTGACCGTCTACCGCAGCCGGCACGCCCTGCGGGGCCAGCTCACCCCGGATCGGATCGCCGGTCTGTCGTTGCCGTTGACCCGACGAGGGCGGCGCGGTTACCAGGTCGACGAAGTCGATGCCCTGCTGCACCGCCTTGCCTTCGAGCTGCAGCGGCGTACTCGCGAGCGGGACGAGGTGCGGGCGGAGAACCAGCGGATCAAGGGTGCGCTACGGGCGTGGCAGTCGGAGCAGCGGACGTATCCAGCTCCGTGATCTCACGGCTGGCTCGCCGCTTGGTCACAGGTGCCAGCCCGGCTTCCGGTCCTCCCGCACCCGCCGGCACGGAATTGACGGTGTGAGCAGCCCGGGCAACCGGGCTGCTCACACCGTCAATGCCATCAGGATGCTCGCTCGTGCGGGCCGGGCCCGGTGCGGGTGGGGAACTCCTGGTCGTGGTGGGTGTCGATGTAGGGCAGGTCGATGAGGCGGCGACGGCCGGCGCCGACACCGATCGGGTGCCACACCTGCTCGGCGGGGCTCGCGCCGGTGGCGACGCGTAGGTCGGCGGTGGTGGTGGCGATGACCGCTCGTGGCGTGGTGCCGGCGAGGCGTTGGTGCAGGTTCGCCTCACGTCGCGCCGATGGTAGGTGGAACAGAACCGGCCATGCCCAGGTGCTCATCGCATACAAGCGTTCGTACTTGGTGATCTTCTCGGTGAGGATGTCGAGGCGTTCACGGCCGGTGTCGTATTCGAGGAAGAACGGCACCGAACGGTCCTGCTCGGTCCACACCCCGGCGCCGTCCGGGCGGGGTAGGCCGCTCGGACCGTGGACCATGAGCTGCGGGTCCCCGCCTTTGCGGTACAACACGCCCGGGTCGTGGAAGGCGGACGCGGGCTGCCAGCGGTCCAGACGGCTGTCGGGGTGGGTGCGGGCGTGGCAGGCGAGGTCGATGAAGACCTGGTTGCCGCCGAGCAGATGGGGCAGGTCCGGGCGCGACGTGAGGGATTGCTTGCGGCGGCGGGCCTGGTCCCGGCGTGGCGGCCCGAGGCCGCGTTGGGCGCGGACGTGGCTGTAGCCGAGCTGGTCCAGGACGTAGTGGTACGGGTAGGAGCCGCCGTCGGGTTTGTTGGGTCGGAACCGGTCCACCGCGCGAAGGACGATGAGGCGGCGCAGCCGGCGTTGAGCAAAATCGAGGGACGGGAACAGGGCGGCGGCGATCTGGTCGGTGGTCAGCAGTCCGTGGTCGTAGAGCCAGCCGAGGAGGCGGTCGTCGCGGCCGGTGATGCTGGCCTGCAGGCGCAGCAGCGGATCCGGTGCCAGTAGCGGTTTACGCATGGGCGGCCCCTGGGGGGACACCCCACACATGAGGGTGTGTCTGGAACCGATCGGCGTCGCTGACAGCGGGCCTGACCTGGGCTGTCAGCGAGGAAGCGGGGTCGGCTTGGGGGTCAGTATCAAGGCGGACGGTGAGACGGGGATCGACACCGCCACCGGCATGGCCGGTCACGCCGCGTGGAACCCGGGTTGAGAGGGCGGGGGATGCGGATCGGGGTTGGCGCGGGTGGCGGTCGTTGACCTGGATCAGCATGTTCGTTGCTCCTTTGCGGGTCGGGATTCGATGGATGGGGCAGCAGGTGCACCGGCTGCTGCGCCGCGGCGGGCGGGACGGTGGTCGCTGCGACAGGCCGGGTCAGGTTCTGTCAGGTGGCCGGCTTCCTGACAGGTGGTCTGACCGGGGCGGTTCGGTCTGACAGGAGTCACGGGTTGTCGGTCTGTCACGCGGCCTCCGGGTGGGACAGGTTCGGCGAGGCCGGGGCCGGTGGGGTGGCGGCCTCGGCGCGGAGGACGCGCACGAGTGCGGAGGCGGTGGCGTTGGACAGGTGGTGCCCGTCCGCGCGGAGTTGCCGGGCGAGTTCCTTGCGGGAAAGCGGTGTCCCGTGGGTGGCGAGCGTGTAGGCGGCGGTCCGGGCGGCCGGGACCAGCGCGGTGATCTCCGGGTCCTGGTCCCGGACCGGCGGGCGGCCGCGGCGGCGGTCCGGGACCGCCCGGTCCTGGTCCGCTGTAGCCGGGACCGCGGCGGTGCGGTCCCGGACCGTGGCAGTGCTCGTGGGGACCGGCAACGACGGTCCCGGGGCCGGTTTGCGAGTGTCCGGGACCGCGGAGTCCACGACCAGCAGTGGTCCCGGCCGGCCCTGCGTGGGTCGGGCGGTGTGGTCGGGTGGGGCGGGGTCGGCGCGGCCGAGGGCGATCTTCACCATGGTCAGGAAGCCGAGCGCCGGCAGCGCGGCGGCGACCCAGCCGATCACCGACGCTTCGGCCTCCACGACCTGGGCCGCGAGGGACAGGAACACCGCCACGGTCAGCACGGTCGCCGGGAAGGCGACGCTCTTGCCCCAGCGCCGGTTGCGGCGCAGTTCCAAGCCGGCGGCGATGGAGGCCAGTTCCAGGACGACAGCGTCGGCCCAGGCGAGCCAGCCCGGCTGGCCGTGCGCCGCAGCGACGTCATGGACGTGGCGGAACGAGGCTGCGCCGGCCGCGCCGCCGATCAACAGCATGATCAGCACCTGGATCCGGTTCTCCAGCCGCTCCCGCCTCGACCGCACCTCCTTGGCCGGGTCCGGTGGTCGCTGCTTACGTGGTGCCAACGGCCCACCACCTGTCCACACGCCGTCCGGGTAGAGCCTCGAATGGCGTCACCCTGGTCCGGTGGACCGGTGAGGCAACCGCCAGCCCATTCGGATTGACGAGGATCGAGATCATGTTCGTGCTCCAGCTTCACGTGTAGGTATTCAAGAGCGATGAGGCAGGGCCACCGGTTGCGCTTGCGTGAACCGGGCAGGTTCTCGTGCGGGCGGACGCTTGCCGGGGAGTGCCCGGCGCGGTGGAAGCCTTTGGGCGTGCGGGCGCCAACCAGCACTTCTCTGTGATCGAGCCAGCAAACCGGGCAGGCACCCGGGCGGCGGGTGTCGCTACAACCCGTACTGCAGGCCACGGTCAACGGGCAGGGCAGGAGGGCGACGGCAGATTGCGTCACCAGGGTCACGGCTTACGTCACCGGCAGCGCTCGACGAGCGCCACAGTGGTGTGGCTCAACTCGCCGACGAGTGATCCTTCATGCGGGACCTCCCATCTCTCCATGTCCTCGGCAACACCAGCGCGAACAACAGCAGGCACCCGTGCTGAGAGCGCCCGCGCTTGTCTTTCTGACCGAACACCGCAAGCCGGCGGTGCGGGAATGTAAATCGAGTACGCCCCGGGAACGCCCGCCGAGTCAACCCCGATTCCGTGCGGGCTCAATCACCGAACCATGACGCCAGTCCGGTGCAGTGCAATCCGTCAGCGGCGCGTGCCACCAGACTGGCGACAGACGTCCTGGTCCTGGTCCTCAAGCCCCGCTCAAGCCGGCAGATGCCGAAGCCTCGCCGTCCCACCGGAGCGGCGGATCAGCGATGTCCGCACGGTGGAAGGGCTTGCCCTGGTCAGCGATCATGCCGGGGAGGAGGGCGCCATGATCGAGGCGGGTGTCGGGTTCAGCGGCGCGTTGGCGGACGCGTACCGGCGGGCGGTACGGCACGGCCTGCCGCTGGTGGGCACCGATCTGGTGCTCTGGTCGACGCTCGGTCGGGTCCACCTGTTCGGGCCTGTGACACCGGACCCTCGCCACCCGGCCCTGCGGGCGTTGCGCCGGGGCCGCAGCGAGCTGACTGATCCTGAGCCGCCGCAGCGGAGCAGGCTCGCGCCCGGCTTCGACGACGACATCGCCCGGCTGGCCGAGGCGGAGTTGCGGGAGGCGACGTACAGCGGCGCGGACCGGGCCCGCGCCCGCGCCTTGAACAGCGGCCGGCGGCCGCCGCTGCCCGCCTTCACCCCGGCGGTGCGGCACGCGGTCTACGAGGCGCTGCACGAGGGCGGCCGGGCAGGCCTGCGCCACATCGGCCCAGCCCACCTCACCTTGGGGCTGCTCAGCGTGCCCGATGCGGCGGCCGTCCGGGTCCTGACCCTGGTGGCGGGAAGCCCGGCCGGGCCGGGCACCACGCTGTACGAGGAGGTGCGCCGCGCGGCCCACCGGCTGCCGGTCACCCCGCGCAGCAGCGCTGCCGATGACCTGGCCTTCCTCCGGATGGTGCAGCCCCACCGGGCTCCCGGAGCCGCGGAGCCGTTGCGACTGGCCCTCATCCGGCTGGTCACCGGGGTAGCCCTGCGCCGCCCGTACCGCCGGCACGGCGCCCGGTACGGCCATCCCATGCTCCTGCTCGTCGAGCAGCGGGCGAGACAGCTGGCGGTACGCGCGGGCGCCGACGTGGTGACCGGCGCACACGTACTGGTGGCGGTGCTGGCCATGCACGACGAGCTGGTGCGCGACGGGCGCCCGGTCCGCCCGGACATCCACCGGTGGAACCAGGCCGGCGAGATCCTCGACCGGCACGGCGCCACGGCCGTGCCCGCCGTTCGCGCCCTGGCCGGCCTGCCGCCGTCGGACGACGAGTGGCGGCTCGACGGCCTGCCCGACAAGGGCTGGCACCAGCCCAAGGCGCTGCTCGCCGCGCCCGCGCACGGCCGCAGCGAGCTGAGCGGGCTGCGCGGTGCCAGCCTCGGCGCCTACCGGCGCGGCGACCCGTACGCCGGCACCACCCACCTGCTCGTCGAGCTGCTGGCCGACCCCGCCGGCCCGGCAACTCGGCTGCTGCGTCTCCTCGACGTCGACCCGTCGACTGTCCGTGCCGACGCCCAGGGCTGCCTGACCGGGGATTAACACTCCGGATCATGTGGGATCGCGGGGGAGCGCTGACGCCGGTACCGTCCGGGGATGATTGACGCTGAAGATCTCCTGGCCGGCTTCACGCCTCCCCAGCCGTACACGACGGAAGCCGCGGCCGGCGCTCCCACGTCGCCCGGCGTGCACGTGGTCCTCGACCGCGGCATGGTCGTCTACGTCGGCTGGACCGGGAACCTGCGCAACCGCCTTCGGCAGCACCTGACCGGCAACCGGGAGTTGTCGGTGCTGCACCAGCAGGTCGGACAGCTTCTTGACACCCCAACCGAAGCGGCGGCCAGGCAGGACATCGCCGACTGGCTGGGTCGGTGCGAGGTCCGCTGGCAGGAGACCGACAACCCAGAGGCCACGAAGCAAGCCCTCGTGCTGGCCCTCAAGCCCCGCTTCAATCGCCAGGTGCCGAACCCCCGCCGATGAAGCAGTCCAGAGGGCCTTACCGCTTAGAACCAGTGCCAGACTCTGTCCCAAGCAACGAAGGCCCGGCCTGAGCGAGACATGCAAAGGCGCCGAGGATATCCCCGGCCCTTCGCAGCGATGGCCGTACAGGATTCTTGCCTGCCGAGGACTGTCCTTCTGGTTTAATTGCGCCGCCCACCTGAACCGCCAGCGTTTCCGGTCAGTGCGAGAGAGGCTGATGTCGGATTCGGTGATCCTGCGGCGCAGCTCGCTGGGCAACAAGATCAGCAAAACGGGGGATGCGTTCCGACCCCAGACCATGCAGGCTGCTACGGTCTGCCAGCTCGCGGCGCTCGTTGGGGGAGGAGATCGAGGTGGCGAGGCCCTTTCGCGAGGCGCTGTCCCAGTTGCTCAAAGCTCGATTTCCAATCCTCTATATCGAGTCATATGAAGAGCATCGGGTTGTAGCGGAGGTCACCGCCGTCGCCCGCGATGCAGCACTGGTGCGCACCCCCAGAGGCGTCTGGACGTGGTCGGCGACCGAAGGGCTGATCCAGCCGGACGGTACGGCGAGGAAGGGCACCACCAGCCCAGCGGACGCCCTGAGCGCGGCGATGCGTACCGATGAGCCCGGCGTCCTCATCTTCAAGGACCTGCACGCGGCGTACGGCGGTGGTGACCGGCCGCGGGATCCCGAGGTGGTCCGGAGGTTGCGCGATGTGGCCGCGGCTTTCAAGTCCGGCATGGTCGCCCGAACTCTCGTGCTTGTCTCTCCCGTGCTGCAACTGCCGGTTGAACTCGAGAAGGACGTCACGATCGTCGATTTCCCCCTCCCCACCGAGGTCGAGATCCGTGCGGTGCTTGAGGGGATGATCGCGGCGAATTCCACCAGCGGACGGATTCGCATAGCTGTAGACGAGGTGGGTCGGGAGAAGCTGGCGAAGGCTGCCCTCGGACTCACCCTTCAGGAGGCGGAGAACGCGTTCGCCCGGGCCATGGTGAACGACGGGGTCCTCGACCTGGACGACATCGCCCTGGTGCACGAGGAGAAGCGGCAGATCGTACGCAAGGCCGGCCTGCTGGAGTTTGTCGACGTCGAAGTCGGCCTCAACGACATTGGTGGCCTGGAAAACCTGAAGCGATGGCTGCGGAAGCGGGATGGTTCCTGGTTGGCGGAAGCGGCGGAGTACGGCCTTCCCGCACCCCGCGGCGTGCTGATCACCGGCGTGCCCGGCTGCGGCAAGTCACTGACCGCCAAGGCGGTGGCCGCCGCATGGGGTCTTCCCCTGCTGCGGCTCGACATCGGCCGGGTGTTTTCCGGGCTTGTCGGATCGAGCGAGCAGAACCTCCGCAACGCGATTCGTACGGCCGAGGCCAGCGCGCCCTGCCTGTTGTGGGTGGATGAAATCGAGAAAGGCTTCGCCGGCGGTGGATCGGCAGGTGACTCCGGCACCTCCTCGCGGGTATTCGGGACCTTTCTGACCTGGATGCAGGAGAAGACAGAGCCAGTCTTCGTCGTCGCCACCGCCAACAACATCGAAAACCTGCCGCCTGAGCTACTGCGCAAGGGGCGCTTCGACGAGATCTTCTTCGTGGATCTCCCGACGCGCGCCGAACGAGAGTCGATCTGGGCCGTCCACATCAACAAGCGGCTGACCCGCCCCGCGGTCGCTGGCGAGCTCGCCGTCGGTGGAGGGCTCCTGAAGGAGCTGTCCGAGCTCAGCCAGGGGTACTCGGGCGCCGAGATCGAGCAGGCTGTTGTCGCCGGCCTCTTCGATGCGTTCTCCGAACGGCGCGCCCTGCGCAAGGACGATCTGACCCGGGCGGTGGTCAACATGGTGCCGCTCAGTGTCACGCAGGCCGAGCGGATCAGTGCCGTTCGGGCCTGGGCTGAGATGCGCGCGGTCGCGGCCACGGCCGCCGAGGACTGGGACCCGGCCGGCGGGATGTCCGCCGCCTCGCCCAGTATCCGCCCCCGCGATCTGCCACCCGGTCACGGTGGGGGCCGGAAGATCGAGTTCTGATGCGAACGACAACATCGAGGGGAGGTGCCACGTGAGCGTGTCACTGGTTCTCGTGCCGCTGGCCGTGGCTGCCGTGGCTGCCGCGCATGGCGCGACGGCTGGCCGAGACAGCGCAGGTCGCATCGTATGCCAGGTGCAGACCCGCATGCGGGACGAGACGCTACTGGCCGCGGCGCTGCGCGAGAGCAATGCGGTGGTCACGGCCGACGGCAAGGACATCGTGGCGGCCTGGGACCGGGTACGGGCGAACTTCCGGCGCGGGCAGGACGGCGTCTGGTCGGCGCACCTCACGGGCGACATCGACGAGCAGCGGGCCGTGGACATCATCCGTGCCGTTGACGCCGGCTACGGCCGGCAGGTCCAGCGCGCCGTACTTGAGCGGCTGCGGGAACGGGCTCCGGCCGCCGGACTTCGCCTGGAGTCGGAGTCTGTCGCGGAGGATGCGAGCGTACGGCTGGTCTTCGCGGTCGAGGGGCGGTCATCGTGACGGAGCAGAAGCGGATCGTGCTGACGGTGACCAGTGAGGGGCTGGTGAGCGCCGAGACCCAAGGCCTGATTGGCGACGCCTGCCTCGACTACATCGCCATCCTCGAAGATCTGCTCGATGCCCGCACCGTCGAGAGCGCGTACACGGCCGACTACAGCAAGCGCAACGTCACCAGCAATCAGGAAGAACGCAATGTCGAACACGCATAACGGTGGATGGGTCCCGGCGCCGGGCGCCGCGAATCAGGTGCCCACGAATCCCGCGGCGAGCCGTGACTGGCGGATCCGGCAGAGTTTGTGGCTACTGCTTCCGATTCTGGGATGTAGCTGCCTCGGCGGAGCTGGCCTCATCTACGTCGGGCTGCGCGCCCGTCGCGCGGCCTGGTGGATCCCGGGCATCGTTTACATGCTGGTTGGCTGGGCCGCGTTCGCCGTGACCGGCGAATCCGACCAGCAGAGTGCGCTGAGCAGCGTGGCAACCGCCGTTGTCCTGGCCAGCTGGATTGCCAACATCCTGCACGCCTGCCTGATCAACCCGGCCTGGCTGCGCTGGCGGGCCAGCCACACTCCCTGGTACGCCCAGCCCACGGCGCCGCCTCCCACCTGGCCCGGCAACCCCTACCCTCCCACCACCGCGCCGCCCACCATTGCCGACCTGACGACAAGCGCGCAGGCGTACTACGGTGCGGGTCCAGCCGCGACATCCGTACCCCAGCAGCCGGCACCGCCCGTGACCCCACCGGCTCCCCCGTCGCCGCCGGCCACGGCCCCGCGGCCCCTGGACGTCAACGCGGCAACGTTCGAGGAACTCGCCGCCCTGCCCGGCTTCGGGACGGAGCGCGCGAGCCGGGTGCTGGCGGAACGGCACCACCGACGCGGGTTCGGCAGTATCGAGGACTTTGCGATGGTCGCGAACCTCGCGCCGCACGAGTTCGCTCACCTCAGGAACCTGCTGACTTGCACGCCGCCGCCACAGCCGCCGGCGGGCTATTCGCCGCACGGCCGAGTACTCGATGTCTGATGCCCGTCACCTCCCGCGCACCGTCACCGACCCGGCGCTGGTGTCGATCGCCAGATTCGTCTCATCGACCCGCGCCGAGGGGCCGGGCGAACGCACCGCGATCTGGGTGCAGGGCTGTTCGATTCGCTGCCACGGCTGCTTCAACCCGCACATGTGGAGCTTCCGGGGCGGGGAGACGGTCGCACCGGATGGCTTGATCGCCAGGATCCTCGATGCCAACACCGAGGGCCTCACGCTGCTCGGTGGCGAGCCCTTCGACCAGGCCGCCCCGCTATCAACGGTCGCAGTGGGGGTACGCCGGGCCGGCCGGTCGGTCATGACCTTCACCGGCTACACCATGAAGCAACTAAATGATGCTGTGGACGGGGGCCGCGAGGATGTAGCCAGCCTGCTGGCCCAGACAGATCTGCTCGTCGCGGGTCCGTTCCTCGCCGATCACATCGATACGGTCCGGCCCTGGGTCGGCTCGACAAACCAGGAGTTCGTCCTGCTGACCGATCAGTTCCCGGATCTTCTCGTCGACTTCGACTCCACCCCGGACCGCCTTGAGATCACTGTC
Source organism: Micromonospora sp. NPDC004540 (assembly GCF_040610095.1). Classification (NCBI taxonomy): domain Bacteria; kingdom Bacillati; phylum Actinomycetota; class Actinomycetes; order Micromonosporales; family Micromonosporaceae; genus Micromonospora; species Micromonospora sp. NPDC004540. Next base: position 46,314 of record NZ_JBEXLR010000004.1, on the reverse strand, counting down.
GATGCCTCTGGTCAGATCGGCGTCAACGGGTGGGCGCAGCTGGAGGCGCTGCACGAGCTGCTGGAGTCCACGGGCCGACCCGTGCGCGGAGGTTGACGCCGCCAGGTGCCGAAGCCTCGCCACAGGTAGACCCTCCTTACAGCACATTTCGCCAAAGTGTCAGGCTGCGTCGGGTACGTCGTCCCACGGCGCCGACAGGGTTTCGGTCATGACTGTTTCCACTCAGGCCTGTCCCGCCTCCGCCGGGCTGCGGCCCTCGCCGCGGCGGCCCTCGGCGTCGCCCCGGGGGCCCAGGCCGAGGCCGCCGCCAGCACGCTCTCGCTCGGCGACGCCAACCTGACGGTGGTACGCATCAGCCGCGCCCTAGCCGACGGCGTCACCCTGACCCGGATCGAGCGGGGCAGCGAGCCGGCGCCGGCCGACCAGATCAACACCACCCGGGTTCCATGGGTGGTCAACGTGCTCACCATCGACCCGAGCAAGGCCCGCGGAGTGGATGTTCCAGTGGGACCGGCGACGGGGAGCTCCGGTCAGTGCCTTCGTACGCAGAACTCGTTGCCGTCCGGATCGGCCAGCACGACGGTGCCGTCGTCACCGACCTCGAGCCGAGTGGCCCCGAGAGACAGCAGCCGTTCGAGCTCCGCCTGCTGGTAGCCACCGGCCAGGGCGAGGTCGAAACGCTGCCGGTTCCGCCCCTGCTTCGGGGCCACGGGCGGGCCGCCCCACGCGACCTTCGTGCCGCCGTGCGGTGACTGGATCGCGGTCTCCTCGTTCTGGTCCCACACCAGCGGCCAGCCCAGCGCCTCGCTCCAGAAGAGGCCAACGTCCCGGGTGCCTTCGCAGGTGAGCTCCCCGAGGAAGCCGCACCCGGCGAGGTAGTTGTTGTCCGGCTCGATCACGTCGAACTCGTAGCCCTCGGGGTCGGCCAGGACGACATGCCCCTCCTCGGGGCGCTGCCCAACGTCGAGGTGACTTCCGCCGAGCCTCAGCGCCGTCGCCACCGTCTGCTGCTGGTCGTCAAGGCTGGCGCTGGTCAGATGGAGGTGCATGCGGTTCGGCCGCACCATCTCGGCGCCGCTGGGGGCGAACCGGAGACTGAGCTGGGTTTCGTGTCCCGGCAGGAGCACACCACCGGCGTCCTCGACGATCTCCCGGCCGAGCATGCCGGCCCAGAACTGCGCCACCCGATCCGTATCGCGCGCATCGAACGTCACCGAGAGAAGTCGCGAGCTCATCGCCCCACGCTAGGCGTGGGCCAGCAGGGCGACAAAACCAATTTGGCCGGCACCGGACCTCGGCAGGCGCGACCGCGCCGGCCCTGTCACCGGCTCCCGCCGCCACGCGATGTAAAAGTTTCTAGACACGGTGTCAAAAACGCCATACTCTAGGCGTGTCAAGGATTCTTTACATCGGGAGCCGGTCATGACGCATGAGGAGAAACGCGCCTGGACCATGCTGGTGGTCAGCGTCGTGGGGTACGCGGTCTACGCGGCGGTCGTCCTGAGCAGGATCGACGGTGGGCCGCTATCCGCCACCCCCTACGCCGGCGTTCTCCTGTGGACGGTCGGCGGCGCCATCCTCGCGAACATCGTGGCCGAAGTCGCGATGGGCGTGGTGAACCCGCGGGCGTCCCGCGTCAAGGACGTTCGCGACCGGGAGATCGGGCGGCTCGGCGACCATGTTGGCCAAGCGTTCGTGGTCATCGGCGCGGTGTCGGCGATGCTCATGGCGTTGGCCGAGTGGGACTGGTTCTGGATCGCGAACGTCATCTACCTGTGCTTCGTCCTGTCGGCAGTGGTCGGCTCCCTGACGAAGGTGATCGTCTACCGCACGGGTGTCCCGCAGTGGTGAAGCCGACCCAGGTCACGAACAACATCCGCGCACTGCGCTTCGCGCATGACGAGATGACCCAGGCCGAACTCGCCGAGCGGATCGGCGTGACCCGGCAGACCGTCATCGCCATCGAGCAGGGCCGCTACTCGCCCTCCCTGGAGATGGCGTTCCGGATCGCTCGCGTGTTCGGCGTACGGCTCGACGACGTGTTCCAGTACCCAGAGGAGGCGGCACCATGAAGGCCATCGTCCAGGACACCTACGGCCCGGCGGACGTGCTCCAGCTCCGCGCCATCGACCGGCCGGCCATCGGCGACGAGGATGTCCTCGTCCAGGTCCGCGCGGCCGGGGTCGACCCCGGAGTCTGGATCTTCATGGCCGGCCGCCCCTACCTGGCGCGGCTGGCGAGCGGGTTGCGCCGGCCCCGGGTGCCGGTGCGCGGCCGGGACCTGGCCGGGGTGGTGGCCGCGGTCGGCGCCCGGGTAACCCGGTTCCGGCCGGGCGACGAGGTGTACGGCACCAGCCTGCGCGGCTCGTACGCCGAGTTCGCGAGCGCACCGCAGCGGCGACTGGCCCGCAAGCCGGCCAACGTGTCGTTCACCCAGGCAGCCGCGCTGCCGGTCTCCGGGATGACGGCGCTACGCGCCGTACGCGACAGCGGCGAGGTCCGCCCGGGGCACCGGGTGCTGGTGATCGGCGCATCGGGCGGTGTCGGGTCCCTGGCCGTACAGATCGCCAAGGCGTACGGCGCGACGGTTACCGCAGTCTGCGCGCCGGCCAAGGCCGATTTCGTCCGTTCGCTCGGCGCCGAGGACGTCCTCGACTACACGAGCGAGGAGGTCGACCGCGACGGTCCGGTGTACGACGTGGTCATCGACACCGGCGGTGACCGGCCGTTGTCACTGCTGCGGCGTGCGCTCACCCCGCACGGGACGCTGGCGCTGGTCGGCGGCGCGTACGCCAAGGGCCCGGTGCTCAGCGGCTACGACCGGCAGATGTTCCGCGCGCCGCTGCTGTCCCTGTTCATCGGCCAGCGGCTCAGCAGCGTGAGCGCCGTGGAGCGGGCCGAGGACCTGGACGAGCTACGAGATCTCATCGAGTCCGGCGCGCTGACCCCGGTGGTCGACCGCACCTACCCCCTTGCCGAGGCATCGGACGCGATCCGGCACCTTCGGGACGGGCACCCCGCAGGAAAGGTGGTCCTCACCATCTGAGCTGCTTGTCATAGCGGCGGGCCAGCCTCGCCGCCTTCCGGCGCGGCGACCCGTACGCCGGCACCACCCACCTGCTCGTCGAGCTGCTGGCCGACCCCGCCGGCCCGGCAGGCCGGCTGCTGCGTCTGATTGATGTCGACCCTGAGGCCGCACGTGTCGTCGCCCAGCGCTGTTTGCCCGAGGTCGCCGGACCGGGCGCCACACGAAACTGAGCCGGTGGACCGCCGCCTTCGACGCGTTCTGGCCGGGTGGCCCTTGAACGGCGCGAACGCGAGGCCCGAGTGTCGGTGGCCAGATGTTGCGGCCGCCCCGGTTGTCAGTCGGCAGCCCAGAATCGGACCAGGAACCACTCGGCGTCCATGATCGGGATCGGATGGCCTGGTTGTGTTTCGATCCGGCGCAACTGGGCCCGCCCGGTGACACTGACCTGGGCGTGGTAGCGGCCCGGCGGCCCGAGCGTCAGGATCGGGCTGGCCTGGAACTCCAACATGCCGGACACGTGCACGGTGCCCTCGCTCAGAGCCAGGGTCACCTGCTGCTGAGCATCCGCGTCCTGCCGGTCGTCGGGTGGGGCCGCGGCCCAGGCCTCAAGCACGACCCGGGCGCAGTGGTAGGAATCCGAGGCGCTCATGAGGTACAGGATGTCGTCGCCGGCGGAGCAGAGCGGCACCTCGCCGGAGAAGGGGTCATCCAGGAAATCAGCGGCCGCACCGGCAACAATGATGATGCCGTGCTCGGGCGGTAGCAGCGCCTCGACGCTGTCCAGCGGTCCTATCATCGCCCCTCACAGTGGTTTGGGGGGCCGGACGAACGCCGGCCCCCCAAACCATAGACGTCCTGTCAGTCGTGGATCTGGATCGCGCCCGTTGCCATGGCCGTCAAGCTGGACTCATCAAGGTCGAGGCTGCTCGGCCTGTTGTCGTAGATGATCTGGTTGTTGGGGATGGTGTTGTCGCCGAGCCTCCAGACGACCAAGCGCAGACCGTCGGGGTCGTCGTCGCCGTAGAGGAGGAACCCGAAGCCGGCCTGACCGCCGACGGTCCCGACGCCCTTGACCGCTACCTTCCCGGTTGGCGAGACGACGAGCCATTCGAACCCGGTGGACTGCAGCCTCATCTCACCGCCTTCGAGGTCGGCGGCGAGCCTGCCGTTGCCAGGCACTGGGCCGCTCTCACCCGGCTGGTACTTGACGGATGCCTGAATGATCAGTTTGCCGGTGTGCTCGGGGCCCGCCGGGAACGCGCCGGCGGGTGAGGAGATGACGCCGCCGTCGGTGAGGAACCCGCCCTCCGGGTCGTACACGACGACCATGACGTTCGCGGTGCCGGTGCCCCCGTCGTCGTCCGTCACCGCCACCTCGATGGTGTACATGCCGGCGCTGGTAAAGGTGTGCGTCTGGGTACAGACACGGCCGGTGGGGACGGACCGGGTGGTGGTGGAGTCGTCCCACGACACATCGCAGGTGTGGGTGTCGTTGGCGGCGTCCGTGAAGGGCGCGGTGACCTCGACCGGAGTGCCCACGCGGAACACCTGCCATGGCGCCGGGCGGCTGATGCTCACCTGCGGTGGAATGTTGTGGACGGTGACCTCGGTGGAACGCGACACCGGCGGGTGGACGCCGTCGTCGACGGTCAAGGTGGCGTGGTACACCCCGTCGTCGCTGCACGTGATCTTCGGTTGCAGGTTGTGCGGGTTGTCGAAGGAGCAGGTGGCGCCTGGATCGTTGCCGTCCGTCCCCGCGACGGTCCAGGTGATGTCGGTCTCCGCGGACTCGGTCCTCATCGTGGCGTACAGCTGGATGGGCTGGCCCTCGGAGCCCTCGACCTTGGAGGCAACGCTGACGATCGGCCCGTCGGCGGCTCCGGCGTCGCCCCGGGGCACGATCTGTACCCAGAACCAGTCGTTCTCCCGGTAGAGGATCCGGTCATCCCGGTAGAAATTCGGGACCTGGGCGCCGGCGGAGCGGTTCTGGGTCCTGAGCACGGCGCGCACCGAGAAGTCCACGGGCATACTGCGGAAGCGGCGGGCGGCGGCGCCTTGCAGGGTGCTGGCGAAGGGATACTCGTCGCAGTCCTGCTCGTCGGTGGGTCGATCCTCGAGCGGGATACCGGTGTCCGTGTAAGGCCATTCCCCCTGGCATGCCCGGTCTTTCTCCGCGCTGTTCTCGTTCCACTCCGAGCCCTGGTACGGCACTCGTTGCAGGTAGTTGGTTTCCGTGGCGGCGTCGTAGTTGCCGGGAATGTTCTTGTATCCGTCGAGCTTGTGCGGTCTGGTCTCGTTCGGGTTCGCGAACGCGTCCTGGATGTGCTGGGCAACCTCCTTGACCGGGCTGTCGGAGCCGTCGGCGTTGAGCACGGGGTAGATCAGGTGCGGCAGGACGTCGTGGAAGATGCACGCCGCCGTCCGGGTGCCGAAATAGTCGGCAGAGTCGCAGCGGACGAAGTAGTCCAGCGGCTCGTTCGTAGCGTCGTCGCGGACATAGTTGGGTAGCAGCGTCTTGAACTGGTACTCGATGGCGAACGGGTGGAAACGCATCTTGTCGGGCTGGTCCGGGTCGGGGGCGGACGAGAGCACGAACGGCGACCACGTTTTCGTACCCGCGTGGACCAGCCACTCGCCGAGGGTTCGCCGATGGTCGCCGCTCTCGCTGCAGCCGGTCGTGTCGTGATAGCAGTCGATGCCAAAGGACAGGCTGTCCGCGGCCGTCAAGGAGCCGAAGAACACCACGCTCATCGGCCGGAGGAAGAAGTGGAGGTCACGCACGCCGTCGTCACGGCCGTAGCCGACGACCACGAAGGTCATCGACATGAACCCGGGCCGTTTCGGGTCGATAGCCGTCGCGGTGAGGCGGTAGGTCCCGCACCACTGCATGCGGTTTTTGATGTAGCCAACCCGATCGTTTGCCGCGGCGGCGCTGGTCTGGCACTCCTCGGCGAAGTCGTTGTCCGGCACCGCGGGCGGCTGCATCACTTCCCGCAGGACTCCCACGTCACCTTCGTCGCCGCTCTGGGCTCCGAATGAGGAGGCGCCGCGTTGAGACTCTCGGACTGCCTGTGCCACGTCGAAGCCGATGTCCTGATTGGATGCCAGGGCGCGCTTGCGGGCGAGGTCCCGCAGTTGCGCCTCCGATGCCTCAGGTGGCGTGGCCGGCAACTCCTCGGCCGGCCTCTCCGTGAGGCCGGTGATCATGCTGGAACCCAGTTGCGTCGCGGTAGTGGTGATGGTGGGCGTCGCCGGATCCGGCTCAGGCTCCGTTGCCCGAGCGGCAGCTGGTGGCAGGAGCACCACCGAGGCCACCGTCGCCACCAGAGTGGCTGTCCACCATCGTCGCATCCCCGTCATGTGCTCTCCCCGTCTGCCGACACGGACGATCCACGCCCACTGGTCCTGGCGGGCGCCTAGCCTCGGGGAACACAAAGGAGCGACCGCGCACGATACGAGCGGCCGACCTCAAATCCCCGTTGGACGTGCTGACCCGCAGGAGCACGTCTTGCCGAGGATCATCGACGATCGCCAATTGATAAGCAAGAGGGAGCGGAGAGTATTGATGCGCCGTCAGTCCGACACCGCACCAGTAGCCCGTCGTCCACGCTCCAGCACTGAGCTCCTGAACGGCTGGCGAGTGCACTGTTGGCCGGCACCCGCTGGGACACCGGAGCGGACGCCGCAACCGTATGCTGCGGCAGTGGACGCGCAGGCTCCCACCATTGGTTTCTCCCGGGCAGTGTTGGCCGGGCTCGTGCTCGCTGCCCTGACGCTGACCGCCTGTGGGTCGCCGCCTCCGACGCCCGGCACCGGGCCCACCGCCATCGCGGACCCAACATCGCAGGATCTTTCCCGCACCCCGGCTCAGCCCGATCCGTCCGCCTCCGTCATTCGCTGCGAATGGCTCGGCCCCGCCGGCCAGTACGACCCCACCTACTGCCAGCGAGCGGTGGATGACGAACGGATTCGCAGCAAGCTCACCGTCGAGCAGCGAGCTGAGGCGGAGGCGGCGGCCGAGGCTGTCGGCCGGGCGATCGACCGGATGACGTTCGACTGCGCCGCGCCGGTCACCCAGGAATGCCTGGCGGAGCAGGCCCGCCGGCGGATGTTTCCGCCCACCGACAGCCCGGAGCAGGCCACCGACCGGGTCCGACGAGCGATCACCGCCGCCGGCTACACCGACATCGTCGTAAGGCAAGCCGGGTCGATGGATCCGGCACCGCGGGACACCATCGTGTACGCCGTACGAGCCGGCGGCGGTTGCGTGGTGGGCCACCTTGAGGCAGGCGGCCGGGGCGGCGGGCAACGACGCGTGCTCGGCACTCTGCAGAACGGTCAGTGCCTCGGCGAGTAGCGTCGCCGCGTCGACCGGGCCGGGCGACAGCGCCAGCGCCGAGTCCGGCATCGTCCTCGCCTTCGACACCGAGGTGCACTGCCCAGGCGCCGGCAAGCCGACCCCGGAGCAGCAGGCGACCGTACCGGGCTGACCACCAGGCACGGAACATGCCGGTGGGCCGAGACGGCCCTGCTCGTCAGCGGTGATCGACAGGTGACTTGAGCAACTTTCGCTACTAGCGTCGGTCGGACCTGGACAGTCACTACTCGGGGAGGACGTCCGATGCTCCGTCCACACCACCACCAGAGCGCCCGATGAGGGCACGCCCGTTCGCGGCGGCAGCGACCGCCATCGGACTGGTCGCCGCCGGCCTCACCATCAACGGCGGCACCGCCGCCGCCCACGGCAACGGCTACTCCGCCCTGATCCAGCGCGCGTCCTACGGCGTACCGCACATCACCGCACCGAACTTCGCCAGCCTCGGCTACGGCGTCGGCTACGCCCAGGCCGAGGACAACATCTGCCTGATCGCCGAGCAGATGGTCACCGTCCGCGCCGAGCGATCCCGCTGGTTCGGCGCGACCACCAGCAACGTCACCAGCGACCTGTTCCAGCAGAAGGCCATAGACGCCCGCGCCGCCGAGCGCTGGCTGACCGGCCCGCGCGACGGCATCCACGCACCCTCCAACGAGGTACGCGACCAGATCCGCGGCTTCGTCGCCGGCTACAACGCCTACCTCCGCGACGCCAAGAACAAGATCACCGACCCGGCCTGCAAAGGGAAGGACTGGGTACGCCCGATCACCGAGCTGGACATGTGGCGGGCGAACTGGACGCGGATGATCCGGGCCAGCTCCGGCGCGCTCGCCGACGGCATCGTCGCCGCCGCGCCGCCCGGTGCCGGCGGAACCGCGAGCGCCCCGCAGGCCGAAGCCGTCGTCACCGCCCGTGACGGCGCGCCGGCCGGAGTGGGCAGCAACGCGTACGGCCTGGGCCGCGACGCCACCGCCAGTGGCGCCGGCATGCTGCTCGCGAACCCGCACTTCCCCTGGGACGGCGGCGAGCGCTTCTACCGGATGCACCTCAAGGTGCCCGGCCGGTACGACGTCGAGGGCGCGGCCCTGGTCGGCGACCCGCTCGTCGAGATCGGCCACAACGGCCGGATCGCCTGGTCGCACACCGTCTCCACCGCCCGCCGCTTCGTCTGGCACCGGCTCACCCTGGTGCCCGGCGACCCGACCAGCTACCTCTACGACGGCAAGCCCCGGAAGATGACCTCCCGCACCGTCACCGTCCAGACGCCGGGCGGCCCGGTCACCCGTACCTTCTACGACACCCACTACGGCCCGGTCGTCGTGGTGCCGGGAACCTTCGACTGGACGGCGCAGGCCGCGTACGCGATCACCGACGTCAACGCCGCCAACAACCGCGCGCTCGACGGCTGGCTCGCCATGGGCCAGGCGAAGTCGGTGGGTGAGCTGCGGAAGGTGCTCGACCGGCGGCAGTTCCTACCCTGGGTCAACGTCATCGCCGCCGACCGCGACGGACACGCCCTCTACGCCGACCACTCCGTCGTGCCCCGGGTCACCGGCTCTCTCGCGGCCGCCTGCATCCCGGCCCCCTTCCAAGCCCTGTACGCCGGCAGCGGCCAGGCCGTCCTCGACGGCTCCCGCTCCGCCTGTGAGCTGGGCCGGGACCCGGATGCCGCGGTGCCAGGCATCCTCGGCCCGGGCAACCTGCCTGCGCTGGTCCGCAGCGACTACGTGACCAACTCCAACGACAGCCACTGGCTGGCCAACCCGGCCCACCCGATGGAGGGGTATCCGCGCATCATCGGCGACGAGCGGACGCCGCGGAGCCTCCGTACCCGGCTCGGCGTGCACCAGGTGCAGCAGCGGATCGCCGGCACCGACGGGCTCTCCGGCAAGGGCCTCACCACCGGCAAGCTGTGGGACGTCACGTTCGGCAACCGGGCGTACGGGGGTGAGTTGGTCCGCGACGACCTGGTCCGGATCTGCGAGGCGCAGCCGACCGCCACCGCCTCCGACGGCACCACCGTCGACCTGACCGACGCCTGCGCCGCCCTGCGCGGCTGGGACCTGAAGGTCAACCTCGACAGCCGGGGCGCTCACCTGTTCACCGAGTTCGCCCTGGCCGGCGGCCTGCGCTTCGCGGACGCGTTCGACCCGGCGGCCCCGCTCACCACGCCGAGCCGGCTCGCCGTCGACGACTTGAGGGTACGCACCGCCCTCGCCAACGCCGTCCGCAAGCTGGCCGGCATCCCGCTCGACGCGCGCCTCAGCGACATCCAAACCGAGCCGCGCGGCGCCGAGCGCATCCCGATCCACGGCGGACGCGCGGAAGCCGGCGTCTTCAACATGATCATCGGGGTGCTGCAGCCCGGCGTCGGCTACTCGAAGGTGCTGCACGGCTCGTCGTTCGTGATGGCCGTCGAGCTGGGCCGCAACGGGCCGTCGGGCCGGCAGATCCTGACCTACTCGCAGTCGGCCAACCCGAACTCGCCCTGGTACGCCGACCAGACCGGGCTGTACTCGGGCAAGGGCTGGGACACCATCAAGTTCACCGAGAAGCAGCTGCGCGCCGACCCGAACCTGGTCACGTACCGGGTGGGGGAGCGGTAGGGCGGGAGGACCCGCTTCACCAGCGAGGGCGCGGCGGCCGGCCGGCAAGCCGGCCGCCGCGCCCAGCTCGGCTGCGATCGTCCCAGCGGCCGCGGTGCGAGCGTATGGTCGGTGCCGTGGTAGGGGCGGGGCATCGATACCGCTACGTCGGCCCGGCAGACGTGCGGGCCTCGGTCGCGGACGCCCCCGAGGGCTGGCCGATCCGATCGCCGGCCGAGCTCGGCGCCTACCTGGCGGCCGCCGATCTACGCGACCGTGAGGAGCCGTTCACGTACGTCATCGACCCCGCCGGGAGCTTGCGGCTCGCGCCGAGACACAGCGAGCACGTCGCCTGCGCCGGCGGTGGGGAGGTCCTCGGCGCGGGGGAGATCGCCTTCGCGGGCGAGCGTGGCGGCTGGATCGTCACCGAGGTGAGCAACCACTCCACCGGCTACTGCCCCGATCCCACCTCATGGGTGGCGGTGGCGGGCGCCCTCGACCGGGCGGGTATCGACCGTCCGGAAGACTTCACCGTGGCCGTCGTCTTCCGACGCTGCCTCGACTTCGGCGAGCGCAACCTCGTCCGCGACGGCGACTACATCTGCGCGCTCTGCGGTGCCGAGCTGCCGGAGGATGTGGAACCCCGGCTGACGGCCCAGCCGTCGACCGACCAGCGTCCGTGCTGACGACAGGAGCCGGCTGATCGAGAAGCGCTCCTTAGGTGCCCCTTCGAGGCCTGTTCGACCGCAACGCCGGTGAGACTAGAACCCCCGAGGATTACGCCGAGACAGGACGTATCCGCGATAAGAGCAGAGTTCCTGCCATGCCTCTTCATCCACCGCCCTGAAGTTTCTGCCTCTGGCCTGGCAGATCCTCCGCCACCCGTTGCTGCTCGCCAGGTCCTCCGCATCTATAGAGCCGCTGTTGATCGCGCGAACGATCTCGCCGTCGGACGCCAAGCTCAAATCCACTGATCTGTCCCTTCTGCCCTCTACTTGCTTAGCCCTGTCTCCACGTGCTCGATGCATGGTTCAGGAGGGTTGTGGCCAGCAGCTCCCGAGATGCATCTACGGACTTCTTCAGCGGGCCGCAGACGCCGTGGTCGGATGCCTCCCAGACATTCCTCATCAGCCTGCGGACCTTTGGAATCGCGTACAGGTGCTCAAACCAGGCGTCGGCGACCCTGTTCGCGCCCGTCGTGGAGTAACGCTGCTCGCGTTTGTGCCAACCAAGTCGATAGGCACTGCCCTGAGAAAAGGAGGACACGCTCACTAACTCATCTTCCATGTCAGCGATCTCCCTTCCGTCGTCAACGCTTCCGCGAATGAATGAGTGTTGGCTGAGGCTCCTGTTCTCCCACATAGATCGCTCGGGGCCGATTGACGCTGCAGCGGTCTGCAAACTCACGCCGGGGAGAATGCCTCGCCATCCGAGCCACGGATCATATGTGGGCTGCTGAAATCCTGCGAAGCGATGAAACGGGTCGTCCTGGTGAAAGTCAGTCACGATGCAGTTGGTGCGGACGCCGAACAGGAGGAGCGCCGGTGTATCGAAGACGTAGAAGACCGATCCCTGCTTCCGCCGCCGCTCGGCCGCGTCCCGAGCAGACGCTTGGTCTGAGAACATTGCGGCGTCACCCTGGTAGCTGCGGATCCACGTTGAGTGCCATCCGTTCCGGCCCTCAAGGAGAAGAGTGACTCGCTTGGGCACAATGCCTACGAGTACGTCATTCTCCTCGCCATCCTTCGGCCACAGGTATGGGCTGATCCTCACCCGCATTCTCCTCGACGGTGGATCTTGGTGTCGGCGTGGACGCGGACGTTACACCGCGATGAAGGCCTTCGTATCCTGCAAATGATCGAGATCCTCCGGCCGGATGGGCCAGCGCGAGGTCCGATGGCAGGAGGCCGACAAGCCCGAAGGTGCAAGGAACCCTGGTCCTGGCCCTCAGCCCGCTTCAACCGGCAGGTGTCGTAGCCGCGCTGACGAAGCAGCGGAGCGAGGGCCCCGGGTGATGCCGCCGAGGCGGAGGGTGCGCTAGTCAAGACAGGCCATGCCCTCGGCCAGCAAGTCCGCCCGTCTTGCAGGCGACCGCCGCGTGCGGGACGTGTCCCATGCGGCGTAAGAACCCCTGGATTCCTAAGAAACACTAGGGAGTCGGGATAGGCTGATCTTGCCGACGGGTTCCTGTCAGGTCGGGTTACCGCAGCTCGGCCACCTGACAGAGCAGACCGGCGCGGCGCGTTTGGGGCCTCGAGTCGCCGACACCCCCAACCGAGCCCCCAATGCCACACCCAGCCGAACCCTCAAACGCGCCGACAACCTGCGCCGACGCGCCCGACCCTCGGCGGCGGTCCAGGTGTGCACCTGGACCAGGTTGCCCCTCGCGGTCCCACAGGCAGGCCGAGTGCACACTGCACCCCGTCGACCGGCGGCCGCGGCCACCACCACCTCGGCCTTACGGTACCTCCCGCAACGGCCACACCTCGACGACTCCCTGCGCGACTGCGCATGGCGTCCTCGACGCGATCTGGGTGGCTTCCTCCAGCGTCTCGGCCTCGATGATCGCGAATCCGGCCACCGGCAGGGCGGAGGACAGGAACGAGCCGCTCTGCACGGTGATTCCGGCGCCGTTGATGTTTCGCACCTGTACGGGGGAGTCGGCAATACCCATCACGGTCCCGGCCTCGCGAAGACCCATGTCATGGGCGTGCGCCTCGTCGAGTACCGCGGCGTCGGTACTGTCGTAGCCTTCCTGGTCCCCGTATCCGATCGTCACGAATCTCGCCACCACAGGCTCCCTTCTGGTTGCCACGGAAATCGTCACTCCCTTCAGTGCCCATCGTGGCCACGGCGAACCAGGACCGCGGCCTCGCCCGCCACCACCACACCTGAAATCCCTTACGTACCAGGCTCTTTAGATCCACAGACCCGGTGATGGGGCGGCGGGCGAACGATCATGGCACGTACGGTGTGGGCCGACTCGAAGGAGATTCGGATGGCCGTCCGACCGGGGCGCAAGCCCAACAAGGTGCGCTTCTTCGTCATGTTCGCCGGACTGATCGTCGTCGGCCTCGGCCTGGTCTACGGGCTTCATTTTGTGGCGAACCCGTGGGCCCTGGCGCTGCCGGGCAGGCCGGCGCTGACGGGCTACTGGCAGGGCGTGGTGGCGTACGGCCCCGGCGATGACCGGCGGGTCGTGCTGCACCTGACCGACGACGAGCCCAGCGCGACCGACCGCTGCGGCGACTGCCCCGATCTCCGGGGTGGCATCAAGGTCTGCCAGGCGGGGCGGGCCGAGACCTACGAGATCTGGGGGGACCCGCTCAACTACCGCGGCACCCGCTTCTCGCTGCACACCCGCTCCGAGGACGACGGGCCGGGCCAGCGCCTGAACGAACTCGACGGCGACTGGGGCGGCGACCTGCTCCGGATCCGGACGTCGTTCACCACGCTCGCCGCTGATGGCACGGTCGCCGCCGGATCCGGTTCACCGACGGCTTCGTTCGACATGACCCGGGCCGACGAGGCCGACTTCGACGACCCTTCGTGCCGGTGACGGCGAGTCCACAGCGCCGCCTGCTCCAGTGAGCTGCGTCGGTCCGCAACCGGAGGCAGCACATGGCGGGAATCTTGTCCCCCGGCACCCGGAGCATGATCTTGCCGGGCGGCGGCTGCCAACGGTCCGCGCGCGACGGGACGTTTCCCCGGCCGGCGCGAGGGTTTGCCGGCTCCGTCGGCGGGAAGCTTGCGGATTTGCACAAAGAGAGAGGAATTCCCGTGGCACTGACCAGCCTGCCCGGCGGCACGTTCCGCATGGGGGATCTGACGGCCACCCGGATGGGGTACGGCGCGATGCAGCTTGCCGGCCCGCACGTCTTCGGCCCACCGGCCGACCGCGACGCGGCCATCGCCGTGCTGCGCGAGGTCGTCGACCTGGGCATCAACCACATCGACACGTCCGACTACTACGGCCCGTATGTCACCAACGAGATCATCCGGGAGGCCCTGCACCCGTACCCCGACGACCTGCACATCGTCACGAAGGTCGGGGCGCTGCGCGACGCCGAGGGCAACTGGCCGCCGGCCCTCGCCCCGGATCAGCTCCGCCAAGCCGTACACGACAACCTGCGCCGCCTCGGCCTCGACGTGATCGACGTGGTCAACCTGCGCGTCGGCGGGTTCGACCGGCCCGCCCCCGGCTCGATCGAGGAGCCGTTCACGGTCCTCGCTGAGCTGCAACAGCAGGGGCTGATCCGGCACCTCGGGCTCAGCACCGTCAATGCCGAGCAGGTCGCCGAGGCGCAGTCCATCGCGCCGGTGGTGTGCGTGCAGAACTTCTACAACATCGCCAACCGCGACGACGACCCGCTCGTCGACTCCCTCGCGGCGCAGGGCATCGCCTACGTGCCCTACTTCCCGCTCGGCGGCTTCACTCAGCTGCAGTCCGAGGAACTGAACGCCGTCGCGGCCCGCCTGGAGGCCACCCCGCTGGCGGTCGCGCTGGCGTGGCTGCTGCACCGGTCCCCGAACATCCCGCTCATCCCCGGCACCTCATCCGTCGCGCACCTGCGTGAGAACGTCGCCGCCGCCGCGCTGACCCTTTCCGACGACGCGCTGACCGAGCTGAACATCATCGCTTGACGGGGCCAGCACCCGGATCCGGGCAGCTAGTCGAGCCTGCGGCGGCCCAGCCATCGTGGTTCGCGGCCGGCGAGCACCCAGCCTGCGACCGCGGCGAGCACCGGCAGCCCGAGAATCGTCGCCGCCAGGTGCGCGATCGGCACGTCAGTGAGCGCGTCGAGGTCTCGGTGCAGCACGCTGGCCAACCCGACATACGCGCCGACGATGCCGAGGAGGGCACCGAGCAGCGCGAGCGCCCCGGCGGTCGTGGCCGTCAGCGTGCGCCGTACCCGCCTGGGAGCGCCGGTCGCGGTCAGGGTGCGTAGGTCGCCGGCCGCTTCGCCGCGGATGAGGCCGACGGTCATGGCCAGGATGCCGAGGGCGAGTAGCGCCCCGGCGGCGACCGCCCCGGTCCGCAGCGACCCGAGCGAGGCCCGCTCGTGGCGGGACTCGATGGTGAAGCCGGCGCTGGCGGCAAGGTTCTGTGCCGTGGTCAGCTCCTGCTCGGTGAGCGGGTGGTCCGCCTCGACGAGCCAGCCGACCCGCGCCGGCTGCCAGCCGTGGCGGGACATCATGCTCGCGGTGACCATCGAGTTCGGCATCGAGGAGTAACGGGCGCCCGGGAGCGCCTGGGTCTTCGGGTACACGCGCCGTTCGGGGATGTTCACCAGCTCGAGTGCGCCGGTGCGGACGGTGAGCACCTCGGTGTCGGCCGCCACCGCCGCACTGTCCAGCCGGTAGAGCCGGAGCAGTTCCGGGGTGGCGACGTAGAGGGGATACGTCGTCATCTGCTGGCCGTCGGCAACCGGCGTGCCGATCTCGACGGCGGGATGGCCGGGCTGGCCTCCGGGCTCGCCCGGATCGGTGTAGGAGGCGACCACCGCCATGTCGAGCGGGGTCACCGTGGGCGTGCCGAGGTTGCCGGCCATCGTGTCGACCTGGGCCTGCAGGCTGGCCAGCTGCTCCGGGGTGCGTACCGGGATCACCGGGCTGGGCCGGCCGATGCGGACCAGGAGCTGGCCCTCGGCCAGATTGCCCAGACCCGCAGCCTGCTTGGCCTGGTATTCGGCGGCGGCGGAGCCGGCGACCACCGCCACCGAGATCCCCAGCGCCAGACCGATCGCGGCGAGCGCAGCGCCGGCCCGGGCCTGGTAGCGGACCAGGTCGGTCAACGCCAGCCGGACGGCCACCGGCATCCCGCCGCGCGCCGCGGCCAGCAACCGGATCGCTGTCGGCCCGACGAAGAGCACACCGACGGCCGTGGCGATGGTGCCGGCGGAGATCAGCACCGGTTTGGTCCCGCCGGACAGCAGCAGGCAGGTGACACCGGCGGCGAGCAGGACCACGGCGACCACCGCGGTGCGCCGGGCCGGTCGGGGCCGTGGCGGCCGCGCCGACAACGCGCTCATGATCGGGGTACGCGCGATGGCCCGCGCCGGCCACCACGCGGCGGCGGTGGCGGTCGCCACGGCCAGCACCATCCCCGCGCCGATCGTCGCCCAGGGCAGGTCGAACCGGTCGATGCGGTGCCCGGCGGCGGTCTCCACCCGCTCGGCGACGAGCAGCCAGGCGGCGACCCCGACGGCGGTGCCGAGCACCGCCGCGACCGCGCCGACGACGGTGCCGTTGGCCAGCATCACCAGCCGCAGGTGCCGTCGGGTGGCGCCCATCGCGGCGAGCATGCCGAGTTGCCGCAGCCGGCGCTGCGCCACCACGATGAACCCGGCCGCGGCGACGAGCGACACCAGCAGCAGGCCGACGGTGGCCAGCGCCAGGGTGGAGGCGGCGATCACGGTACGGCTCGTGCCGGGCCGCGACTCGCGCACGAGGGGACCGTCGAGGGTCGCGCGGAACGCCTCCAGGTCAGCCCGGCCCCCGGTGACGAGGACGGTGACGGTCTTCGGTGGGTCGGCGTGCGCCGCGTCCACCAGGGCGAACTCGTCGGTCAGATCCCTGGGGTTCTCCACCATCCCGACGACCAGCCGGTTATGGCCGTCGAGGTTGATTCGCTTGCCGAGCCCGGTCCGCAGGGTGCGCGCCACCGCGTCGGTGAGCGCGACCTCGCCGGTGCCGGCCGGGTACCGCCCCTGCCGCACCGCCAGCATCGGTGCGCCGTACGCACCCGCGGGGTCCTGAGCCCGGACGTCGATCGGGTCGAACAGGCCCGGCACCTCCACGTAGCGGTGACCGATCGCCTCGATCGTGCCGAACCACCGCCGTGCGGCGGCGAGCCGGGAGTCCAGGGCGGCCGGGTCGCCGCCGTCGAGCTGCAGGAGGTGGTCGGCACGGCCGAACGTGGCGTCGCTGGAGGAGGCCATGTTGTAGGTCGCCGAGACGGCGAACGTGGCACCGATGACGGCGACCGTGAGCAGCGCGAGGGTGAGCACCTGTTGGCGCCACTCGCGGCGGAACAGCCGTACCGCCCACCGGATCACGGCCCGGCGGGCCGGCAGGCCGCCGCCCGGGGCGCGGCGGGGCGCCGGCCGGTCGGTGGCCGGCGGGGTGGCCGTGGTCGCCGTCACGGGGCCACGTCCCCGGCGAGCAGGGTGTCCGGGCCGACCGCCGGCGCGGTCTGGTCGACGACCCGGCCGTCCCGGAGGAACACCACGCGGTCGGCCCAGGACGCGAGTTGCGCGTCGTGGGTCACCATCACCCCGGCGATCCCGCGCTTGCAGGCCGCGCGCAGCATCCGCATGACCGCCTCGCCGTTGGTCGAGTCCAGCGCGCCGGTGGGCTCGTCGGCGAGCAGCAGGCGACGGTCGCCGACCACCGCGCGGGCGATCGCGACCCGCTGGCGTTCGCCGCCGGACAGGTCGTCGGGGAAGTGGGCGGCCCGCTCGGCCAGCCCCAGCTCCTCGAGTACGCACAGGCCGGCGGCGCGGGCGGCCCGCGCGCCGACGCCGTCGAGTTCCAGCGGCAGCGCCACGTTCTCGACGGCGGAGAGCCCGGCGAGCAGATTCAGGTCCTGGAAGACGAAGCCGATGGACCGGCGGCGCAGCCTCGCCCGCGCGTCGGCGGACATGGTCGACACGTCGTCACCACAGACCAGCACCGCACCGTCGGTCGGCTCCTCGAGGCTTCCGGCGATCGTCAGTAGGGTGCTCTTCCCGGAGCCGCTCGGCCCCATGATCGCCACCAGCTCACCGGCGTCGACGGTGAGGTTCACCTGCCGCAACGCGGGTACGGCGGCGTGGCCCGTGCCGTACACCTTGGACACCTGGCGCATGCTCAGCACGGCGCTCATCGGCGGGCCTCCTCGCGTGCCGGCGCGGATTCCGCCGGTCCGTCGATTGCGGGATCGGCTGGCTTGGCCCGGTCGCTCGCCGCCGCGCCGGTGGTGGGTGTGGCCGGTAGGCGGCGTAGCCGGGCGTCGGCCGCGTCGAGCCAGCGGACGACCGACTCGAGCCGGAACAGCTCCGCGTCGACGACGAGGCCGAGCGCGATGTCCTCGGGGTCCGCCTCGACCTTGAGGTGGGTGTACCGCTGCATCTCCTCGACCAGGCGCCGGCGGTGCACCTGGAGGATCTCCCGTACGTCGACGCCGGGCATGCGTACCGCCACCTGCACCTTGATGACGAGTTCGTCGCGTGGTGGCGCCGTGGCGTCGGGTGGGGTCCGCAACCACGTGTTCAGTTCCTTCTCGCCGCCGGCGGTGATCCGGAACCGTCGCTGCGCGCCGTCGCGCTCGTCCGACTCCACGAGCCCTTCGCGCTCGAGGCGTTGCAGCGTCGTGTAGACCTGGCCGACGTTGAGCGGCCAGACCTCACCCGTGCGGGCCTCGAACTCCTGCCGGAGTTGCAGGCCGTACTTCGATCCCTCGGTCAGCAGTGCGAGCAACGCATGTCGAATGCTCATGGTCCACCACCCAGCGTGAGTATACCGGGTATGATACTCAGTATTATCGCGCCGTCCAGCCACTTCTGACAGGAGCTGTCAGGTCACTGACGAGTTGGCGGTCCACATGCACTGACGACCCCTCGCGGCGGGCGTTCAGCGGCTCGCTCTCGCGATCAGCGGGATGCCCTCACGGTAGGTCGGCACCGCCGGAGCCCAGCCCAGCTCGCGCTTGGCCTTGGCGTTGGAGACGCGCATCGAGCTGCTCATCATCGCGTGGGCGTACGGGATGGGTCGCAGCATCCAGAGCGGGATCCGCCACGGCCGGCGCGCCCCGAACTCGGCAGCGAGGGTGTCCAGGTAGTCACCCCAGCGCACCGGCTCGTCGTCGACGATGTTGTACGCCTGCCCGGACCGCCCCTTCTCCAGCGCGGCCACGGTCGCCGCGGCGGCGTCCTCCAGGTAGATGAAGTTGGCGAAGCCGCCCCCGGAGGGCACCGGCAGCCGGCGCTTGCGCACCAGGTTGACGATCATGCTGGTCATGCGGTCCTGCCCGTAGAAGAACCCGTAGCGCAGCGCGACGCCCTCCATCTCGTCGGCCGAGAACACCTGCTCCTCGGTGGAGCGAATCGCCGCCACCGCCTCGCCGAGCTTGCCGCCTACCGGCTCGGCGAACGGGTCGTCCTCGGTGATCTCGCGCGGGCCGTGGTCGTGGTAGCCGTAGCCGAGCACGATCGACTGGGTGAGGAAGCGGTGGGCGCCGACCGCCCGGGCCGCCGCGAGCAGGTTGCCCGTTCCGGTGGTACGCAGGGCGTTCGTGCCCTGAAGCGCCTCGCCCATCTTCGTGGTGCCCAGCGCCGTCAACTCGTGGACGACCGCGTCGGCCCGTACGTCCCGTACGGCGGCGAGCAGGTTCTCGCGGTCCAGCACGTCGGCGACCACGGCCTCGGCGCCGGCGTTGCGCAGCCGCTCGGCGTTGGACCGGCTGCGGCTGATGCCGACCACCTGGTGGCCGGCGGCGATGAGTTGGCGGGTGAGGGGCGTACCGATCGCGCCCGAGGCGCCGGCGAGCAGGACTCTCATGGCTTCGGTCCCTTCCTGTAGGTCTCGCCCCTGTGGACGGAGTACCGGTCGGGTGTGTGATGACCGTGCGGTGTGTCGTCCCGCACAGCCGTCGTCGTCCCTGGTGGCCCCGACCCACGAGATGCGTCGGCTCGGTGCCCGGCGAAAACGGGTTCGCGGCGGTGCATAGGATCGGGTCATGGGCCGGACCTTCGACATCATCTCCCCGCCGCGCTCCTGAGCGGGGCGCCTCTGCTCATCGTGTCCGGCCGGTGTCGGCTGGACGCGCGGTTCACCCAGCGCTGAGTCCGGCACGCCCCGCTTCCGCGACCCCAATTCCTTTCGTCGCAGGAGCGATTTCCTCATGCTTGTCTCCGAACAACCGGTGGCTGCCGCCCGACGCTCCGCCACCGGCCTGTGGTCGCTTGTCTCCGCCGGCGTGCTGTGGGGCACCGGTGGCCCCACCGGCAGCCTCCTCGCCCACGAGACGGGGCTGTCACCGCTGGCGGTGGCGTCCTACCGGCTCGCCGTCGCCGGCATGCTCGTCATCAGCTGGCTCTGCCTGGCGCGAAAACCGCTGCCCCGCGGCCGGGAAGCCTGGACTCGGATGGCCGTGAACGCACTGCTCGCCGCGGTTTTCCAGGCCTGCTTCTTCGCCGCGGTGTCACTGACCAACGTCAGCCTCGCCACCCTGCTCACCATCGGCGCCTCGCCGGTCTTGGTCCTGTCCGCTGAACGGGTCGCCGGGCGGCGGGCCAGCGCGTCGATGCTCGCCGCGGTGGTGCTGGCCGTGGCCGGTCTGGCCCTGCTCGTCGGCACGCCGGCCGGCGGCATCACCACCACCGGGGCGCTCACCGGGGGCGGACTCGCGTTGCTGTCGGCCGCCGGCTTCGCCGCGATGACACTGATCGGCTCCCGGCCCGTCGCCGGTCTCGACGATCTCACCGCGACCGGCGTGAGCTTCGCCATCGGCGGGGCCGTGCTCGCCGCCGCGGCCACGTTGACGTCCGGCATGAGCTTCGTTCCGACCCTGACGTCCGTGGGGCTGCTGCTCCTCCTGGGCGCCGTGCCCACCGCGATGGCGTACGCCCTGTACTTCCGCGGCCTGCGCACCACCCCGGCCAGTACGGCGGCGCTGATCGCGCTGCTGGAACCACTCGTCGCCACACTCCTGGCCACCCTGTTCCTCGGCGATCGCCTGAGCGCGGCCGGGCTCGTCGGCGCTGGGCTGATCACCACAGCCATGGTGCTGAACACCCGCGGGCAGCGGTGACAGAGGGGCCCGGGCAGGACCAACAGGACCTGCCCGGGCCCCGGGTGTCACGACGCCGGCGCTTCCGCCAGAAGCGGGGACCGTCGTGGCCGTGTTCGGTCCCGTTCAGGCACCTGCCGTGGCCTGCCCGAGGGTCGGCTCGTCGTCCCAGGCCAGCGAGCTCAATCTCCAGCCCGACGGGGTCTTGACGAACTGGGTCGTCTTCACGCCCCGGCCCTCGAACCACTCGCCGTTGAGGTAGCCCGACTTGCGGTACTCGCTGAACCGGTGGGCGATCGAGCCGTAGATCTCGGTGGTCTCCGAGGTCTCCCATTCCCGGAACTCGGTCAGCGTCCCGTCGGTGAGGATCTTCTCGCGAGGTTCGACGAACTGGCGCAGGTCGTAGATAACCGGGGTCGCGCCGACGGTACTGATGATCATCCCTTCGGGGATGAACACCTCTTCGATCGCCTCGATGTTCGGCTTGGTGCCGCCCGGGTTGGCGAAGGCGCCCAGGAAGGTGGCCATCAGGCCGTCGAGTTCGGCCTTCACCTCCGCGGACATGCTGCCCCTGGTCGCAGGGCCGGGTTGGCCGGCGCGGCGGGCCCGCCACTCGTCGGCCAGCACGGCCCAGATCTCGAGATCGAGCCGTCCGCCTTCGCCGTCCGGGTAGACCTGGCGCAGCGTTCCGTCGCGGCTCATTCCCAGCCGCTGGGCGACCGCGATGCTGCGCGCGTTGCGCGATTTGGTGCGCCACTCGACGCGGGCGATGCCGCGTTCCTCGACGGCCCAGTCGATGATCCGCTCCGTGGCGCGGGTGATCAGGCCGTGGCCCTGTGCGTCGGGCTCCAGCCAACAGCCCGCTTCGCAGACGCCCAGCGCGCTGTCGAAGGAGACGAACATGACGCCGCCGACCAGGCGGCCGTCCCACCAGATGCCCCAGATGCCACCGCTGTCCTGAGCCCGCTTGTCCGCGTAACGCCGCAGTACCGCGCGAGCCCCGTCGAGGTCGCGGGCGACGAACGCGGGCGAGACCCACGGCAGGATGTGCTCGCGCGCCCGGTCCAGGTGGAAGAGGAACTCCTCGGCGTGCCAGGGCTCCAGCGGGCGCAGCACGGCCGAGTCGGTGAGGGGCAACGCGAACATCACAACCTCCGTACATAACAAACGTTTGGCATGTACGCTAACAGGCCATGACCCCCGCACGCACCGACCATGACTCCCGCCGCCAGGACGTCTCGGAAGCGGTCTGGCAGGTCCTGGCCGAGCACGGCTTCGGCGGACTCACCATGCGCGCCGTCGCGGCGGCCCTGGGCTCCTCGACCGGACTGGTCACCCACTACTTCGCGGGCAAGCGCGAGCTGATCGCCCACGCCCTCGACATCCTCGAGGTACGCACCGCGCAGCGCCCCCGGCAGGCCGCTCCCGCACCCGGACTGGCGGCGTTGCGCACGCAGATGCTCAACATCCTCCCGCTGACCCCCGACGCGGTGGCGATGAACCGGATCTGGGTCGGATCCTGGGACGTCGCCCTGTCCGACCCCGACCTGTTCGCCGCCCAGACCCTTCGCTACGAACGCGTCCGGGCAGGGCTGAGCGCCTCCATTGAGGAGGCTCAACGGCTGGGCGAGCTTCCCGACGGTGACTCGGGCCGGCTCGCGACGACCGTGCTGGCGTTCACTCACGGCCTGGTGGTTCAGGCGCTGTTCGACCCCGACCGGCTGCCGGCCGCGACGCAGACCCGACTCGTCGACGACTTCCTCGCCGCGTTCACCCGCTGAACCTCGACGCCCCAACACCGAAAAGTTGACGCGGAACGGGGCCAGGCCGCCGGAACGGTGCGGTTTGTCCACTGCGGCCGTCGCGCGGGGGTAGGGTCGGTGCCGTGGTAGGGGCGGGGCGTCGGTACCGCTATGTCGGCCCGGCGGACGTGCGGGCGTCGGTCGCTGACGCTCCCGAGGGCTGGCCCGTCCGATCGCCGGCCGAGCTCGACACCTACCTGGCGGCCGCAGACCCGCGCGACCGTGACGAGCCGTTCACGTACGTCATCGACACTTCCGGTACGTTGCGGCTCGCGCAGAGACGCAGCGAGCACGTCGCCTGCGCCGGCGGTGAGGAGGTCCTCGGCGCCGGGGAGATCGCCTTCGCCGGCGAGCGCGACGGTTGGGTCGTGACCGAGGTGAGCAACCAGTCCACCGGCTACTGCCCCGATCCCACCTCATGGGTGGCGGTGGCGGGCGCCCTCGACCGGGCGGGTATCGGCCGCCCGGAAGGCTTCACCGTGGCCGTCGTCTTCCGGCGCTGCCTCGACTGCGGCGAGCGCAACCTCGTCCGCGACGACGACTACATCTGCGCGCTCTGTGGTGCTGAGCTGCCGGAGGATGTGGAACCTCGACTGACGGCCCAGCCGCCGACCGATCAAGCTGTGCGCTGACGGCCGAACCGGCTGATTGTCCCCTCCGGCAGGTCGGCACTGATGCCGCCACGGAAGCGTGCAGCCATGGGGGTGCGGCGGTGCCGGCCGCGCCCTCAGCGGGCCGTCCAGGTCTGCACCTCGACCAGATTGCCCTCCGGGTCGCACAGGTAGGCCGAGCGCACACCCCACCCAGGCCGGTCCGCGGCCGCGGCCACCACCAGCTCGGCCGGTAGGGCGGCGACGGTGGCATCCACGTCGGGCACGGGGACCACCACCAGCACCCCGCCGTCACCCCGGCCCACCGGCAGCACCGCCTCCGCCGCGCGGCGGCCGAGGACCGCGAGGACGGTCTCGCCGTCCTGGTCGAAGCTGGCGTACTCGAAGTCCGGGACAACCGTCTCCGGCTCGCCGAGCAGGCCGGTGTAGAAGCGCAGGGTGGCCGGAAAGTCGTCGGCAACGACGCGGGCGTGCACACTCACGCACCGGACCCTAGTCCTGCGGGCGCTGGCGCAAACTGACCATCCCCAGGGGGGATACCGCCACATGCCGGGTCCGGTACAGCGGGTGGGCCGGCCGCGCGGATAGCTTCCGGGCATGCGGTCCGCGGCCTCGCCGAGGGCACGCGGCCGGCCAGGAACGAGGAGGATGCCGTGACCCAGCCGATGCCAGGAGAATCTGGGCCGATCACCATCCACGTCGACCGGTGGCGCGCGGCGCTTCCACCCGATGCCTGGCCGGACGGGTTCCCGGTGACCGG
The DNA here is from genome assembly GCF_040610095.1 of Micromonospora sp. NPDC004540. NCBI lineage: Bacteria > Bacillati > Actinomycetota > Actinomycetes > Micromonosporales > Micromonosporaceae > Micromonospora > Micromonospora sp. NPDC004540. The sequence goes on along the minus strand of NZ_JBEXLR010000004.1, from coordinate 22,382 downwards.
GCAGGTGTGGCGGCGGGACGTCTTCGCCGTCGCCGAAGCCTGGCGCGTTGGAGAGGCGAGCCCCCGGCAGCTGCTGAGCGCGGTGCTGGTGTGGGGTTACGGCCCGATTGGCTACGGTCCGTGGCGCACCGCGCGGTCACTTGAGGGCGATCCGGACGGCAAGCGCCTGGCGTACGCGCTCGAGGATCTGCGCGCGCCCGCGCCGGACGAGGACGCGCTGCGGATCGCCTACCAGCGTCTGCGTGACCCGAAGGAGTCGCGCCTACCCCGGCTCGGCCCGGCGTTCTTCACCAAGCTGCTCTACTTCGCCGGCTACCGGCGCGGCGTCGGCGGTCGGCAACCGCTCATCCTCGACAGCGTCGTGGCGCGCCGGCTACCCGCCGATGCCGGCGTGCGTCGCCAGTCCGGGTGGGTGTCGGAGGAGTGGCTCGCCTACCTGGGCTGGGCGGTGGAGCAGGCGGACCGCCGGGGCATCGAGCCCGACGAGGTGGAGATGGCGCTGTTCCACGACCGCTGGCCGTTGCCCGGCGGGGACGGACAGACAGCCCGAACCTCTCCGGCACGAGCGGGGTAACGTCCTGCCGACAGGTTCCGGAAAGGGGTGACGCACGTGCTGGCTGGGCTGGAGCTGCCGCCCGCCGTCCAGGCGGAACGCGTCATCACCGCCGTGCTGGCCGACCTGCGCTCCGGCCACCATCGGGGCGTGGTGGTCGACTCCCCGCCGGGCGCCGGCAAGTCCACCCTCGTGGTCCGCGCCGCCGTCGAGCTGGCCGCCGCCGGCGAGCCGCTGATCATCGTGGCGCAGACCAACGAGCAGGTCGACGACCTCATCGACCGCCTCGCCCGGAAGGCAACGGAGCTGCGTATCGGCCGGCTCTCCGCGACGGACTACAAGCCGTCCGAGCGGGTCGAGGGCCACGACAACGTCCGAGTCGCGGCCAAGGTCGCCGACCTCGGCGGTCCGGCGGTCGTCATCGGTACGGCCGCCAAATGGGCCACGGTCACCGAGGGCTGCTGGCCGTGGGCGATCGTGGATGAGGCGTACCAGATGCGGTCGGACGCGCTGCTGCGCGTGGCGGGGCGGTTCGAGCGGGCGCTGTTCGTGGGCGACCCGGGGCAGCTCGACCCGTTCTCGACCGTGGAGACCGCGCGGTGGACCGGGTTGACCTGGGATCCGATGCAGTCGGCGGTGGCCACCCTGCTGCGGCACAACCCGGAGCTGCCGGTGCACCGGCTGCCGGTGTCGTGGCGGCTGCCCGCCACGGCTGCGCCGGTGGTGGCCGCCGCGTTCTACCCGTTCACCGGGTTCCGCGCCGGCACCGGGCCGGCCGAGCGGGCGTTGACGTTCACCGAGCCGGGCGCTGGCGACCGCTTCGACGCGACCGTCGAGGTGGCGGCCGTCGCGGGCTGGGCGCTGTACGAGCTGCCAGCCCGGCACACCCTGCGTACCGATGGGGAGGCCGCGGCGGCCTGCGCCGCCCTCGCCCTGCGGGTCCTGGAGCGGAAGCCGGTCGGGTTCGACGAGCAGGCGCCCGGCGGCGCGCCGGTGACCGCGGACCGGATCGCCATCGGGGCCGCGCACCGCGACCAGGTGGCGGCCATCCGGTCGCACCTGGGCGCGGCCGGCGCGGGCATCACCGTCGACACCGCCAACCGGCTCCAGGGCCGGGAGTACGACGTGACGATCGTGCTGCACCCGCTCTCCGGCCGGCGGGACGCGACCGCGTTCCACCTGGAGTCGGGGCGGCTCTGCGTGCTGGCGTCCCGACACCGGCACGCGTGCGTGGTGGTGGCGCGGGCCGGGATCGCCGACCTGCTCGACGCGCACCCGTCGACCGAGCGGGTGCACCTGGACGTTCCGGTGAAGTTCCCGGACGGCTGGGAGGCCAACCAGACGATGCTCAGCCACCTGGCCGCACACACCGCCTCCTGACTCCGGATCGCGTCTCACCCTCTCCGATGGCGGAGTGCGGAGTCCGCACCGTCTGACGCCGGTTTGGTGGTTGTGTCGGCGGGAAGCCTGCGGATTTGCCACAACAAGGAGAGGAATCCCCATGACATCGACCGGACTTCCCGGTGGGACGTTCAGCTTGGGGGATCTGACGGTCACCCGGATGGGGTACGGCGCGATGCAGCTGGCCGGCCCGCACGTCTTCGGCCCACCGGCAGACCGCGCCGCCGCGGTGGCCGTGCTGCGCGAGGCCGTCGACCTGGGGATCAACCACATCGACACGTCCGACTACTACGGCCCGTACGTCACCAACGAGATCATCCGGGAGGCCCTGCACCCCTATCCGGACGACCTGCACATCGTGACCAAGGTCGGGGCGTTGCGCGACGCCGAGGGCAACTGGCCGCAGGCGCTCGCCCCGGAGCAGCTACGCCAGGCCGTGCACGACAACCTCCGCCGCCTCGGCCTCGACGTGCTTGACGTGGTCAACCTGCGCGTCGGCGGGTTCGATCGGCCCACCCCCGGCTCGATCGAAGAGCCGTTCACGGTCCTCGCTCAGCTGCAGCAGCAGGGACTGATCAAGCATCTCGGGCTCAGCACCGTCAATGTCGAGCAGGTCGCCGAGGCGCAGTCCATCGCGCCGGTCGTGTGCGTGCAGAACCTCTACAACATCGCCAACCGGAACGACGACGACCTCATCGACTCCCTCGCCGCGCAGGGCATCGCCTACGTGCCCTACTTCCCGCTCGGCGGCTTCTCCCCGCTGCAGTCCGAGGAGCTCAACGCCGTCGCCGCCCGCCTGGAGGCCACTCCGATGGCGGTCGCGCTGGCGTGGCTGCTGCAGCGCTCCCCGAACATGCTGCTCATCCCCGGCACCTCATCCGTCGCACACCTGCGCGAGAACGTCTCCGCTGCCGCACTGACCCTTCCCGACGACGCCTTGACCGAACTGAATGGGATCGCGTGATGAGCGCCAGCTGAACCGGGCGGTCAGCCGGGGCGGCGAGCACCGCTGTAGGGCATGTTCGCCATCTGGGCCATCCGGACCACGTCCCCGGTGTGCGGGGCGTGGACGATCAGCCCGTTGCCGACGTAGATGCCCATGTGATGGTGATCGGCGTAGAAGAAGACAAGGTCACCCGTGCGAAGGTTGGCCTTGCTCACCGCCACGCCTTCGGTCCATTGAGCACCGGTGTAATGGGTCAGCTGCACCCCGGCGGAAGCCCACGCGTACTGGGTCAGGCCGGAGCAGTCGAACGAGTCCGGACCGTCGGCCGCCCACACGTACGGCTTGCCGATCTGCTTGCACGCCGTCTTCGCCGCGACGCCGCCGCTGCCCGTGATGGGGACGGCGGGACACTTCCCACCGATGAACAGCGAACTGCTCGACGTGATGGGTGAGGTGCTGGTGGCCGTGGCGGCCGACTGCGCGGCAGTTGCGGCTCTGGCCGCCGCGGCGTCCGCGGCCGCCTTCGCCGCTGCGGCCTTCTCCGTGGCGGCGATCTGCCGGTGTAGCGCATCCAGGCGCTTGATCTCGGCGTCGATGGCCTTCTTGCGGGCCGCCAACTGGGCCTGCTGGCGCTGCTGTACCGCGATCAGCGCGTCGACCTTCTCCTTGTCGGCATCGTAACTCGCCTGCTGGGCCGACAGCCGGTTGATCTGTCGCTGCTCAGAATTCGTCACCTGATTCACGAGCGCGAGCTGATCGCCCAACGCGGTCGGCGCGGAGCCACGGGACAGCAGGGCGTTGAATGTGGAGAGCGACCTTTCCTGCTTGTAATACCCCGTCACGATCTCCTGGACGCGGGTCCTACTGGCCTCCACCGTCTTGCCAAGTGGCTCTATCCGCCGGTTCAGTTCGGCCGATCTCCGCTGGTTCGCGGCCAGGTCCGACCGGACCTTGTTGTACTGCTCGATGACGGGTTCGAGCTTTTCCCACGCCGCGTCGATCTGCCGCTGGACGTCGGCGGCCGACGGTGCCGCGTGGGCGGCATGAGCCGCTGGCCCGACGACCACCATCACCGCCGCCATGGCGGCGAGGATGCTGGTGAGCAGACGTGCTCCGGTAGGCCGCGTACGCACGGGTGGCAACAGGTTCGGCTCCCTCCACTCGAGGCCCACGCACGCCACGGCGCGTGCCGACCTCGACCGCCTACCGGGTTAGCTGACGGATTCGGGCGTGGAAGGCGCCCTACCGCTGATGCGGATTCACCCCGAAACTGCGGTGGTTCCCCGGCTCGCCTTGCGACGTCAGTGACGTCCAGCGACTCGGCGGTGGCCGTCCCGGGGCACTCCAGGTGGAGACCGACATCCGGAACGCTGACCAACATTAGTGAGGGCGGCCCACGGAAATCAACGAGTCGGTGAGGACAATTCTCTGCGCTGTCGGGCGGGTACATTGAGTGCCGGAATTATGTGTGCGATAAGGTTCCGCTAATCAAATTCTTAATCGCCGCTAATATCGTTCGGCTTCAGCGACGTAAATAAGAAAGGGTGCCCACGCGGCGTGAAGTGCCCCACCGGCGACACACCAGCTCGTTGCCGTCGTGGTAGGCCCTGATCATTCCTGGTGGGCTTGGCTTACCGGCTCCGGTGTCAGGTCGGCGGGCAGGCTGTCCATGAACGAGCTGACCGAGAAGACCGCTCGGCCGGGGCCGGCCGGGCCGTACCCGGGCGGGCTGGACAGGCCGTTGGCCTCCATGGTCGCGCGGTAGGCCTCCAGTAGCCGGATGTGGTACTCGAGCGGCGCGCCCTGTGGGTTGGTTCTGCCCAGCGGGGTGGTCGGCTCGGGGCACCAGGTGGTGAACCGCGGGGTGATGCCCCGGGACATGAAATACTGCAGGCCCTCGGCGGTGGAGTCGATCGCCTCGTCCACGCTGGTGAAGCCGTACGGTGCGGCCATCTCGACGCCCGCGACGAAGTTCGGGATGACGTTGCGCGGCCCGAAGACCTCGGCGGAGTCGAGGATGCGTCGGTGCCACTCCTCCCGACCCACATACCGCTCCTTGCCGGGGCAGTAGAGCTCGAACAGCCGCTTGTCCCACACCTCGTAGTTGGGGTGGTAGATCCGGATGCCGTAGTCGTGGAACCGCTGCACGTCGGCCCGGGGCAACGCCTGGGCGACCACCTTGCCGATCCACCGGCCCGGGAACCGCTCCTCGATCGCCTGGGCGTACCGGCCGTAGAAGTCGGCCTCGGCCAGCCCGTCGACCTTGGACGTGATGCTGCCGCCGGTCAGGGTGTAGGCCCGCGACGCGCCGGTGGTGTCGTGCCGGTCAATGATCTCCAGCGCCTCCAGCACCTCGTCGACGGGCTTGACCCCGGTGTACGGGCGGCCGGCCTGCTTGTGCTGACGCCAGTTGTGGTTGATGTCGCAGTACTGGCACTCCTCCTTGGCGCCGAAGTACTGGCAGACCCGGAACACGGTCAGGTAGATGAGGTAGCCCCACTGGATCGTCGGCGCGACCTCCATCACCGACTTTCCGTTGGCGAGCGTGTGCCGGTAGTAGTCCGGCATCGGGGGCAGCCCGACGTCGGCGATCGGCCGGCCGTCCAGGAACAGCCGCAGGCTGCCGTCGCCGTCGTCCTTGACCCGGTACGGCGAGTCGGGGTTGGTGCGGACCGAGACGACCGTGCGGCGCAGCCCGTACGGGCCGCCGGTGAGCACGATCTCCTCCGGCGGCCGGCGCAGTGCGGCGCTGCCCAGTTCCGGCAAGGTCCGGTGGTCGAAGGAGAAGATGAAGTACGACTTGGGCTTGACGGCACCACTCTCGTTGTCGGTCAACGCCGAGTCGTCAAAGGCCAGGCCGCCACGCAGCAGGTCCTCCTTGATGACCGCCTCTTTCGGCACCTGGGGGAAGCGCCCCATCAGGTCCTCGATGAGATCGGTGCGCGACCGCATGCGCCCTCCCGTTTGGTTGTGCACGAAGGCCCTCGAGATACGCGAGGGCTGAGCTGAGTCGCGGAACGTCAGCCTGCTGCCTCCAACGTAGCCAGCCTTCGCGGGCCGGGGGGATCGGTCGGCGCAAGGTTGTTCGCTACGTCACGTCCACCTGTGCTGCCCGTGCTGGTCGCGCCGGCGGCGACCCGAACGGCGTCGAGGGTGGAGGTGAACTCCCAGGCGGGTTGTGGCCGGCGCTCGACCACAACCCGCCAGGAATCGATCGCAACGGGTTCAGCCGGCCTTGCGGAGACCGGCGAACTGCAGGCCGGTGAAGCCGGCGACCGCGGCCGCCTGTGCGATGACCAGTGCGGTGCCGAGGCCGGTCAACGGGAACCAACCGGCGATGAGCAGTTCGACGCTCGCGACCACCCAGGCGATGTTGACTGCCATCACCACCCCCACCGCAGCCCTGTTCACCGTCGGTCGCGAGGCGAGGAGGAACAGGGCCGCCGCCCAGGCGACCAGGAAGACACCGATCGGGTAGAGGAGGGCGGCGGGGAGGCCGAACAGCTCACCGAAGATCGCCGCGACGACGAGGTAGACGACTCCGTTGGCGCCCGAGCCCATCGCATCCTGCTTCAGGGCGAAGCGGAGCAGCTTGGCGTCGGCGGTGGGGTGGATGGTGCTGGCGACGGTGGCCATCGCGGCGGTCCCTTCGTAGTACTGATGTCCGTGTGATCACGAAGCTACGGAGGTCCGCGCGAAGCCGAATCAGTCATCGTGACGGTAGCTTGCTGGCTGTGTTGCACGGACGAGCTGGGGAGCAGGCGACGATTGAGCGGCTCCTGGCGGAGGCCGGGACCGGCCGGAGCGGAGCCCTGGTCCTCCGGGGCCCGGCGGGGATCGGCAAGTCCGCGCTCCTGGACCATGCCGCCCGGCGGGCAGCGGGCATGCGGGTGCTACGCGGCGCCGGTGTGGAGCGCGAGGCCACGTTGCCCTTCGCCGCGCTCCACCTGCTCCTGCGCACTGGTCTTGACCGGGTCCACACGCTGCCCGACGCGCAGGCCACCGCGCTCAGCGGTGCCCTGGGGTTGGGCGACGTCGCTCCGGAGAGCCGATTCCTGGTCGGGCTGGCGACGCTGAGCCTTCTCGCCGAGTTGGCCGGGGATGGCGGGCTCCTCTGCCTCGTCGACGACGCGCACTGGTTCGATCAGGCGTCCGTTGACGCATTGGTGTTCGCCGCCCGTCGCCTCGAGGCCGAGGGCGTCGTCATGATCTTCGCCGCCCGCGCGGGTTTCGATCCCGTAGGGCTTCCCGAACTGCGGCTGGGCGGGCTGGACAGTGCGGCAGCCGCCGCCCTGCTGCCCGCCGACCTTCCGCCGCAGGTGCGAGAACGCCTCATCGCGGAATCGGACGGTAACCCGCTGGCGCTCATCGAACTGCCCGCCGCACTCACCGCGGAGCAGCGGGCGGGACGACTGCCACCGGTGGGGGCGATGCCCGTCGCCGATCGCGTCCAGGAGGCCTTCCAGGCGCAGATAGCGGCCCTTTCCGAGTCCGCGCGAACCGCGCTGTTGATCACCGCGGCGGACGGCTCCGGTGAGCTGGAGACGCTGGTGGCCGCCGGCGCCTCCCTCGACGGGCTGGGCGCGGCCGAGCGGAACCGGCTGATCGAGATCAACGGCAGCGTGGTCGGCTTCCGTCACCCCCTGATCCGGGCTGCCGCCTACCAGAGCGCGCCAGCCACCCGACGTCTTGCCGTACACCTGGCCCTTGCCGATGCCCTCGCCCGCTCACCGGCCGTCGACGCGGCCGACCGGCGGGCGTGGCACCTGGCCGCCGCCGCGCTCGGTCCTGACGAGGACATCGCCCAGGAGTTGGAGGGTGCGGCGGAACGGGCACGGACCCGCGGTGGTCACGCCGCGATGGCGGCCGCGTACGAGCGGGCCGCCGAGCTCACCGCTGATCCGGTACGACGATCCGGACGACTGGCCGCTGCCGCGCTGGCAGCGAGTGGCGCGGGACTGATGGTTCGGGCGGCCGCGCTCGCCGACCGCGCCGCGCCCGATGTGGACGACCCGGACCTGGTCACCGCGCTCATCCAGGTACGCGCCCACCGCGAGTTCGAGTTGGGTGCGCCGCTCGAGGCGGGCCGGATCATCATGGACGGGGTGCCTCGCGTGGCAGCCCGGTCCTCCGAGCGGGCCACCTGGCTGCTGGTGGAGGCCATCCGCTGCGCCTGGTTCGCCGGAGACACGCGGCTGGCGGAGGAGGCCGCCGCCCGACTCCGTACGCTCCCCGAGAGCGATTCGCCGCTGGCCGTCGGGGCACTCGGGCTGGCCCGCCTGATGGGCGGTGACATCGGCGGTGGGATCACGCTCATGGCTGGGGCGGTGGACGGACACGAGCGCGCCGGCCTGGGCGTACCCGGGCTCACCCTCACTGCCGAGCTGTGTCTGGTGCTGGGCCGGGCCGCCCTCGGCGAGCAGATCACCGGCGGCGTCGTGGCGGACTGCCGGAAGAGCGGGATGATCGGCTGGCTGGCGTACGCGTTCCAGGAGCATGGGTTCGCGCAGGGGCAGCTCTGCCGGTACGGCGAGGCCACGGCGGCCCTGAGTGCGGGGTTGCGGCTGGCGACGGAGCTGGGTCACGAGCACCGGGTCACCCACCTCACGTGCTCGCTCGCCTGGGTGCTCGCACACCTTGGCGATGTGCACGGCTGCCGCGCCAAGGCCGAAGAAGGCGTGGCGCGAGCTGACAGGCAGGGAATGGTCGTTGCCGCGGCAATCGGGCGCTGGGCACTTGGCCTGCTTGAACTCGGTCTGGGCCGGCCGGACGCCGCCCTTCGGCAGCTGCAGCTCATCCCGGTGACCGGCATCGCCGTCCTCGCCGCCCCGGACCAGGTCGAGGCCGCCGTCCGCAGCGGCCGGCCGGTGCAGGCAAGGGAGCCGCTCGCCCGCTACGTGGCCTGGGCGCGGTACGTCCGTCAGCCGTCGTCGGACGCCATCGCCCTGCGCTGCCGCGCTCTCGTCGAGGAGGACGAAGCGCACTTCGCGCAGGCCGTAGCCCTCCATGAGGAGGACGGCCAGCCCTACGAGCTGGCGAGGACGCGGCTCGCCTACGGCGAGTGGCTGCGACGGGCGCGGCGGCGGGCGGACGCCCGGCTTCAGCTACGCGGCGCGCTGGAGATCTTCGATCGACTCGGTTCGGAGCTGTGGGCCGAACGCGCTCGCGCTGAGCTGCGTGCGACCGGGGATGTGCCGGCGGCGCCGCGCCAGGCCGACGACCCGCTCAGCGTGCTCACACCCCAGGAACGCCAGGTCGTCCGGCTCGCGGCCGGTGGCGCCTCGAACCGCGACATCGCCGCGCAGCTCTTTCTCAGCCCGCGGACCGTCGGCTACCACCTCTACAAGGCGTTCCCCAAGCTCGGTGTCACCTCTCGAGCCCAGCTGAGAGCGATCGCCGGCTCGGGCAACGGCTGGGCGGCATCAGGCTCACCGAACGGCGGCTGAACGCGCGCCAGCCCTCGCTCAGCCCGGCCGGACCGGCGCACCGTCGACGAACGGCCAGGTTATCCGTCCGGCTCGCAGTTCCTCGACCAGAGTGCGGACGTACGCCAACTCCGCGGCGACGACCTCGCGTTGGTATTCCGCCTCGATCGCGAACAGTCGGGGCAGGAACCGGGCGACCTCGGTGACCTCCTCGTTGAGCGCGGCCAGCCGCTCCTCCAGCCGAGCGACGCGGTTGCTCAACGCGGCCAGGGCGTCGGCTGGGGCGAGGTTCGGCAGGAAGGACAGGGCGGCCGGGAACTCCGGGTACTCCGGGGCCGGGGTGGAGAGCATGGCGCGCAGCCACTCGTCCAGGGTGCCTCGTCCGGCGTCGGTGATGCGGTAGGTCGTGCGTTCCGGCCGGTTCTCGGCGCGTTCGGTGGACTCCACCGCCACCAGGCCGTCCCGGACCAGCCGCTGAATCGTCTGGTAGACGCTGTTGCGCTGGCTGACGTTGACCACGTCGTCCTTGCGTCGTTCCTTGATCAGTTGCTGCATCCGGTATGCGTGCATCGGTTCTTCGGTGAGCATCGACAGCACGGCCAGCGCGAGCACGGAGCGACGTGGTGAGGTCACCGGCCGAGCTTAACCGTTGACACTTCGATAGTCATAAAATGTATAGTCAGGCTATGACTACCACGCTGCTCCCCGGCCTCCACGCCTCCCGCTCCACCCGACGGCTCGCCCTCGGGGCTGTCGTCGGGCCGGTGCTGTTCTCCCTCGCCTGGCTCGTCCTCGGCACCCTGAGCCCCGGCTACACCTTCTTCGGTCACCGGTTCACCGACTACTCGCCGATCAGCCAGCCGATCAGCGGCCTCGGCCTGGGCACGACCGCCCCCTACATGAACACCGCCTTCGTCGCCACCGGTCTGCTCCTGGTCGCCGGCGTGATCGGCGTGTTCCGCACGATCCCGCCCACTCGGCCAGCCCTGCGGCGCTGGTCGGTCGCGCTGCTCGCCTGCACCGGGCTCGGTCAGGTCGTGTGCGGGATCTTCAACCTCGAAGCCGCGATGCTGCACTCGCTCGGCTTCGCCCTGGCTGCCGCCACCCCGATCGCCGCCTTCACCGTCGCCGGGTACTACCTCCGCGGCGTCCTCGGGTGGCGGCGATTCGGCACCCGGCTGCTGCTCGGCAGCCCGTTGACCCTCGTGCTCCTGGTCGCCTTCTTCGCGACGTTCCAGCCAACCGCCGACGGCGCCGAGCACGGCATCGCGGGACTCGTGCAGCGGCTTCTCGTGCTGGAGGTGCACACCTGGTTCGTGGCCATGGGCTGGCTGGCGTACCGGCGCGATCCGATCGGTGAATGAGACCTCGCCGACCAGAACCGGCTGTACTCACGAAAGGCCGTGGCCGGCGGGAATCGACCCGGCGGCCACGACCGCGACCGTCAGCTTTCTCGACGGCGGTGAGATGCACCGACGCCCTCGCCGCTACTTCCCGTGGGGATCGGCGGCGTTGACGGTGGCGACGACCTGGTCGTAGTCGCCGCGCGCCTCGCCGTACCGGAGGAACTTGACCCGCTCGACCTGGATTTCCCGGGCGTCGGGCTGCGACTCGATCAGCGCGACGACCTCCGCCACGAACTCGTCGAGCGGCATGGCGAACTCGCTGGTCTCCTGCCCGGGCAGCAGCGCGGTACGCACCGACGGCGGTTCCAGCTCCACGACCTTCACGGTCGTGTCGGCGAGCTGCAGCCGCAGCGACTCGCTGAGCATGTGGATGGCGGCCTTCGACGCGTTGTAGCTCGGGGTGACCTTGAGCGGCGTGAACGCCAGGCCCGAGGAGACCGTCATGATCGTGGCGTCCGGCCGCGCCCGCAGGTGCTCGATGAACGCGGCGATGAGGCGGATCGGGCCGAGCAGGTTGGTCGTCACGGTCGCCTCGGCGGTGGCGAGGAACGACTCGGGCCGGTGCCAGTCCTCGATGCGCATGATGCCGGCCATGGTGACCAGGACGTTGAGGTCGGGGTGCCGGGCCAGCACCTCCTTCGCGGCCGTGGCGATGCTCGTGGGATCCGTGGTGTCGATCTCCACGGTGTCGATGCCGGGGTGCTCCGCGGCGATCGTGTCGAGCAGGTCGGTGCGCCGGCCGCCGACGACGACGGTGTTTCCCTTGGCCCGCAGTTCGAGCGCGAGGGCGAGGCCGATGCCGCTGGTGGCGCCGGGGATGAAGATGGTGTTTCCGGAGATGTTCATGCCCCGAGCCTGGCCGTCCCGGCGGGGCGGATGAAGAGAGCGGTTGTCGGGGGATCGGCAATCCCTGGTTGGCCCGCGCCAGGTGCGGATACTGGGATCATGGACCGCGCAGCCCTGGCCGACTTCCTCCGCCGCCGCCGGGAGGCGTTGCAGCCCGGGGACGTCGGGCTGGCCCCCGGCGCCCGCCGCCGCGCGCCGGGGCTGCGGCGCGAGGAGGTGGCCGCCCTCGCCACCATGTCGACCGACTACTACACCCGCCTGGAACAGCAGCGGGGCCCGCAGCCGAGCCCGCAACTGCTCGCCTCCCTCGCCCGGGCGCTGCGGCTGACCCGCGACGAGCGCGACTACCTGTTCCGGGTGGCCGGGCACAACGCCCCGGCCTCGGTCTCCGTGGCGACCCACGTCGCGCCGGCGCTGCTGCGGGTGCTGGACCGGTTGGCGGACACCCCCGCGCTCATCCTGTCCAACCTCGGCGAGGTCCTCGTGCAGAACCGCATGGCTGACGCCCTGTTCGGGGACCGGTCGGGCCATACGGGGCTGGCCCGCAGCGAGATCTACCGGTGGTTCACCGACCCGGCGGAGCGGGCCCGCTACCCCGAGGACGACCGCGACCGGCAGAGCCGGGCGCAGGTCGCCAACCTGCGCGCCGCGTACGGGTCGATGGGGCCGCAGTCGCGGGCCGGTGAGCTGGTGCGAGCGCTGCAGAAGATCAGCCCGGAGTTCGCCGAGCTGTGGGAGCGGCACGAGGTCGCCCAGCGCTTCGCGGACCACAAGACGCTGATTCACCCCGAGCTGGGCCCGATCGAGCTGGACTGCCAGGTGCTGTTCACCGAGGACCAGTCCCAGGCTCTGCTCGTGCTCACCGCGCCGCCGCGCAGCGAGGGCCACGAGAAGCTGCGGCTGCTCGCCGTGCTGGGGCACGAGCGCTTCCCGGCGAGCACCTAGACGAGTGGTTTCGGACCGGTCCGTGGTCAGTTGGGCTCGATCAGGAGCCGGGCGTAGTTGGCCATCGACCGCTGGTAGCGCGGCAGGTGCTTGGCGAGTGCCCCGACGGCGATCGAGACCGCCTCCCGCTCCCGGCCGACGCTGGTCAACGCCAGCGCGAGCGTCGCGCTGACCGCGTCGTCGAGCTCGTCGGAGCCACGCCGGCGCTCCTCGGTCAGGAGCCGGACGCTCTCCTCGGGCTGCCCGGTGTTCCGCAGCGAGCTGGACATCTGGATCACGGAGCGCCGGCGGCGGATGCCGTCGATGCCCAGCTCCAGTGCCCTTCGGTAGAGCGGCACCGCCTTGTCCGAATGACCGGTCGAGTCCCAGGCGCAGGCCCGCTCGAACGCCGCCACCGGATGAGCCGGCCCCAACTCGTCGGCGAGGACGTCGACCCGCTCGCGGAACTCCTCCTCGTCCCAGCCGTCGGGTGCGGCGTTGAAGGCCGCCCACAGGTCCGCACTGCGCTGCTCCCACTCGGCGCTCGGGTTCATCGTCGTTCTCCTCGTGATCGTCGGTTCGGACGGGGGACACTCTGCGAGCGCTGGTACCGTCGCCGCGAGTGATTCGGCGAAGGCCGAATCTCCTCTCCCGGAAGGTGGTGCGGATGGCGGTCACGCTGCGGTTCGGTGCCGCCGACCTGCTGCGCTGCCGCTTCGCCATCTCGCCCATGCTCGAGACGCTGTCCGCGGTGCGCCTGCTCTCCCCGCGCGAAGGCGTCGGCCCCCACCGCCGCTGGCTCGACACCCTCGACACGCGGGGACTCGACCTGCGACCGATCGCCCTGCTCCAGCCGCGTCGCGGCTACACCCCCGACTTCCTCTCGCCGCCCCCGGTCAGCCCACACGCCCGGTTCCAGGACGAGCTCGCGGCCGTGGCGGCCACTGACCATGATCGGGTACGCGCGGAGGTGCGACGGTCACTGGCGGACACTCCGGGGGCGGCCGAGTCGGCGACCGGACGCCTCCTGCTGGGCGACCCTGCCGTTGCTCTCCAGATGCTGGTCTCACTCGTGAAGCAGGCATGGGAGGTCCTGGTCGAACCGGTCTGGCCGCACGTACGCGGGCTGCTCGATGCCGATGTGGGCTTCCAGACCCGACGCCTCGCCGAGGGCGGCCTGGACCGGTTGTTCGGCGAGCTGCATCCACGACTGCGCTGGAACAACGGCGTGCTGACCCGCGAGTACGGCGACGACGAGCATCGCGATCTGCGCGGCGAGGGGCTCGCCCTGGTGCCCAGCGCCTTCAAGTGGGATCAGGTCGTGGTCATCGTGGACCCGCCGTGGCAGCCCACCGTGATCTATCCGGCGCGCGGGCTCGGCACGCTCTGGCAGCCACTTTCCACCGATCGGCATGCGGCTCTGGGGCGGCTGATCGGCAGAACCCGGGCGGCGCTGCTGCTCAGCCTCGACGAGCCGGCCAGCACGACGACGCTGGCCCACCGCCACGCGCTGGCAGCCGGGACGGTGTCCGAGCATTTGTCGGTGCTGCGCGACGCCGGCTTCGTCGCCGGAGAACGACACCGGCACGAGATCCGCTATCGACGCACACCCCTCGGCGAAGCCGCGCTCCGTTAGCGCGGTCTCCACCAACTTCCACCTAGGGCTGGTACTCGGCGCGGGTGCGGGGCAGCCACTGCGGGTGCTGCTCGCGGATGTACTTCAGCAGGCCCTCGCGCAGGTCGCAGCGGAGGTCCCAGCTGCTCGGCCCGTCCGCGGCGGAGACGCGTACCTGGAGTTCCAGGGTCTGCGGGGTGACGTCGACGACCTGGAGGACCCAGAGCCCGCGGTCCCACAGCGGTGACGCCTCGACCAGCCGGTGCGCCTCGCGCCGCAGTTGCTCCACGTCCGCGGTGTAGTCGACGTGCACCCGCAGCTCACCGACGACCCGGGACTCGTGGCGCGTCCAGTTCTGGAAGGGGCGGTCGGTGAAGTGGGTGGTCGGCAGAATCAGCCGGCGCTCGTCCCACATCCGGATCACGACGCTGGTCAGCTTCACCTCCTCGACGCGACCCCACGCGCCGTCGACCACCACCACGTCGTCGACGTGGATGGCGTCGGTGAAGGCGATCTGCAGGCCCGCGAAGGCGTTGGACAGCGACGTGCGGGCGGCCACGCCGATGAGCACGCCGATCACGCCCGCGGAGGTCACCAGGGACACCCCGACGACCCGTACCTGCTGGTAGCTCATCAACGCGACGGCGACCGCGGCCAGGGTCACGGTCACGGCGGTCGCGCCCCGGACCAACCGGATCTGGGTACGCGCCCGCCGGTGCTGCCGGTTCGCCGTCGGTTCGTGGGACAGGCGCCCCAACACCAGACCCTCGATGACCTGCAGGAATCTGATCAGCAGCCACGCGAAGACCGCGGCGAACGCCAACAGCAGCCCGTGCCGGAACGCCGACAACCACTCGTAGGCCCGGCCGGGCACCGAGACGAGTAACGCCCCGATCACCAGGACGGCCACCGCGGGCCGGCGGCAGGCCTCGTACAGCGGTTTGATGATCCACCCGTAGCGGGTCCGGCATGCCCGCCGGAACAACGGCCCGGCGAGCCAGGCCACGAGCAACGCGGCGACCACCCAGGCCACGACGGTCAGCAGCGCACGCATGCGTCCCCCGAACCTGCCCTGACAACCGACATCACGCCACGACCCCGGTCGTGCCGGGACAGCGGACCGGCCGGGCGACCCGGATACCCGGGAGGGGCCGAGTGAAACAACCCGGCGTGCCGGCGTGAATGACGCACGGGAGCGGCACAGGAATGCCGATTCACGCCGCCGGGGATTCCAAGCCTTCCTGTCGGCCTCCCGTCACGGGGAGTGTTCACCCGATCTCGATCGGTCGATAGCGTCGGTGCACTGGCCGTCGACGAAAGGCCGACGATGAACGACAACCCGCACCCGTTCTCGCGCCGGCGGCTGCTCGCCGGCGCGGCGGCGGCCTCGGCGGTCACCGTGACCGGCGTGGCCGCCGCCCCGACCGCCGCCGCCGCGGCCACCCCCGTCCGCGCCACCACGCCGCTGGTCACCCGGGACCGGATCGCCACCGCGGCGCTGCGTGCTCCCGACGGCGCCGCCATGGCGGTCCCCTTCCAGGCCGACTTCCACGCCCGGCTGGCCGCCTGGCTGGCGTTCTGGTCGGCGAACTCACCCCGCGCCTGGAGCGCCCCGGTCCAGGTGGTCGGGCGGGTCGCCCCGGCCGGCGACGCCCTCACCCTGCACGCGATCCGCTACCGGCGTGACGACGACCTGCGCGCCGGCTTCGCGGCGGGGCGGCGGGACGCAAGCCACGCGGCGACGCTGGCCAGCCTGCACCACCACTTCCCGAGCGTGCGCGTCCTGCCGGGCGGGGCGGTCCGGGTGGGCGACGGGCCGGCCGGGTTCACCGGCGCGCCGGGGCAGGTCGCCTTCGCGGTCGCCGCCTGCCGGGAGCTGTGGGGCGACGGTGGCGCCACAGCCGCCCGCTGGGCGGAGCACGCCGGCCGGGCGCTCGCCCTGGCCGGGCAGCCGGCCGACGGCGCCTCGCACGCCGGCTGGGCGGCCTTCACCCGGATCAGCCTGCGCCGCGGGCTGGGCACCGAATCGTACGAGTGACCGGAGGTAGTACATGTCCCGCAACGAGTTCCGGTTCGTGGTCGACGGCGTCGACCTGACCCCCGAGCAGCAGACCCTCATCGCCGGCGAGATCCAGAAGGCCGGCCTGGCCGCCCTCGGCACGGCCAACGCCCGGCTGACCAGCCCGCTCACCCTCGGCCACGGCAACCTCAAGCTGCGCCCCGAGTGGTACGGCCTCTGGGTGCTGGACGGCCCGTTCGCCGAGGACCTCGGTCAGAAGATCAACGACATCGGCTTCTGGATGCAGCGGTGACCGACGTCGTCGGACGGACCGACCCGCCGGAGCGGATGTGTCCGAGCACGCCGGCGGCCAACGCCACCGTGTTCCTCGGCATGATCACTCCGGCGGGCGGGGCGGGTCGCCTACGTCACGCCGGCGGTGCCGGCCGAGGTGGCGCTCGCCGCGGCCCGTGACTCCGACGCCCCGGTCGAGTCCCGCTTCCGGCTGGCCGGTCCCTGCGTGACCTCGTCCTGCGGCTTCTGGACCGGCGAGCACTGCGGCCTGGGCGCCCGGATGGCCGCCTCGTACGCGGAGACGGCCGAACTGGGCCAGGAGCAGCTGCCGAAGTGCGCGATCCGGCGTACCTGCCGGTGGTTCGCCGAGCAGGGGCCGGCGGCCTGCCCGGCCTGCTCGCACGTGGTCACCGACGCGCGCTGACGGCTCAGACGCCCGGGGCGGTGTAGTCGGTCGGCGTCCGGGTCGCCTCGTCGACCTCGACCGGGGTCAGCAGCGGGGTGACCCGGGTCCGCAGCCCGCGGGCCGCGCCGATGCGGATCGCCAGCGCGGCGGCGGTGCGGTGGTCGGGCAGGTCGCACACCACGTAGGTGTCGTCATCGGCGAAGGCGAAGTGCATCGACAGCAACTGCCCGCCGGCCTCCTCGACCAGCTTCCGGACCACCTCGGCGCGCTTGGTGCCGCCGTCGCGCGTCAGCCCGTCGATCCCCTCCACCGTGTAGACAGATCGCAGCAGGTAAGCGGGCATGTCAACTGCCGCCCTGCCGCTGCACCCGCTGGGCCCCCTGGACCTTCGCGCGACCGTGGTCCCGTTCCGAGCCCGCGGCGCCGGTGGCGGTGTGCAACTGATGTCGCTTCCCCGGCCGTTCCATCTCCGCGCCCTGGCGGCCCGGCGCGCCGCTGCCCGGGTTCCGGTTCGCCCGCGCCGACTCGCCGCCCGGATCGTGCTTGTTCCGCTTGTGGCTACCCATGGGCCGCGCTTACCCACTGCCTCCACCGCTAGTCCTGGCCCTTGACCTGACCTGCGCACACTGGGGGAGCAGGCAACTCAGCCCCGGGGAGGCCGACATGCGCTGGCTCGCCATCCTCATCGTCGTACTGCTGGTCCTGGTGGCCCTGGCGCTCTGGCGCCGTCGGCGAGCCGCGACCGACGGGGACCGCCAGGTCCGAGACCTGGCGGCGTCGGCCGAGGCCCGCCGCCGGCTGGACGACCACCGGAACCCGACGGACGGCAGCAACATCCGCGGCAGCGGCGGCTGAAGTCTCCGACCCGGGTGCGGGTTTCCCCCGTTGTCGGACCGGTCGACTACCGTCGGGAGGTCATGGAGCCGCGGTTCGGCGAGACGATCATCGGGCGGGAGCATCCCGCGGCCCTGCTGCGCGCCGAAGTTGACCGGCTGACCACCAGCCACGGCGGCCTGGTCCTGGTCACCGGCGAGCCGGGCATCGGCAAGACCACGCTGGTGAGCGCCGCCGCCGACGAGGCCCGGCGGCGCGGTGCGCTGGTGCTCGGCGCCGCCTGCTGGGACTCCGACAGCGCCCCCGGCTACTGGCCCTGGGTGCAGGTGCTGCGTCGCCTGGGCCGCAGCCCCGACGACTGGGCCCGGGCGCAGGACGCCGCCGGGCCCGGGCTCGCGGCGCTGCTCGGCGAGCGCACCGGCGCCGACCCGGCCGGCGAGGAGCCGGCCGACGACGGCGGCCAGGCCGAGTTCGCCCTGCACGACGCGGTGACCACCGCGCTGGTGGCCGTCGCCCAGCACCGGCCGGTGGTGGTCGTCCTGGACGACCTGCACTGGGCCGATCCGGCCTCGATGCGGCTGCTCCAGTTCGCCACCCAGCACACCTGGTTCGAACGGCTGCTGCTGGTCGGCACCTACCGCGACGCCGAGGTCGAGTCCGGCGAGCACCGGCTCCGGCCGCTGCTGCTGCCGCTGACCGCCAAGGCCACCACCGTCACCCTCACCGGCCTGGCCCGTGATGAGGTGGCCGCGTTGATCCGCCGCACCGCCGGGCGCGAACCGGGCGACGACCTCGTCGACGAGGTGCACCGGCGCACCGGCGGCAACCCGTTCTTCGTCGAGCAGACCGCCCGGCTGTGGCACACCGACGGCCTGGCCACGACCATCGCCCCCGGCGTACGGGAGGCGGTGCGCCGCCGGCTCGACCAGTTGCCCGCCCCGGTGGTCGAGGCGCTCACGGTGGCCGCCGTGCTCGGCCGCGACTTCCACCGGCAGGTTCTGGCAGCCTGCCTGCCCGGCCCGGCCGCGCAGGTGGACCGGCTGCTCGACCGCGCGGCCACTGCCCGGCTCGTGCTGGCGCGGGGCGGCGGCCGGTTCGCCTTCGCCCACGACCTGGTCCGGGAGACCCTCTACGACGGGTTGGCCGACGCCGAGCGGCGCGCCCGGCACGCCGGCGTGGTCCGCGCCGTCGACCGGTCGGCGCCGCTCGCCGAGCGGCTCATCCCGGCCGACCTGGCCCGCCACGCCTGGCTCGCCGGCACCGACCTCGACCCGGCGCGCGCCGTCGAGCTGCTGGTCGCCGCCGCCCGCGATGCCGGCGGCCGACTGGCCGTGGAGGAGTCGGCGCAGCATTTCCGCCGGGCGCTGCAGGTCGCCGACGAGCCGGCCCGCCGGGTCAAGGTGCTGCTGGAGCTGGCCCAGCTGCTGCGCCACGTGGGCACGCAGGAGGAGGCCGAGCGGCTGCTCGCCGACGCCGCGGCGCTGGCCCGACCGCTCGACGAGCCGGCCCTGCTGGCCCGCGTCGCGCTCACCGCACACCGGCAGGAGGCGGCCGCCCGCCGCCGCACCGACTCCGACGCGCTGGTGCGCGAGGCGTACCGGCGGTTGATCGGTGAGCCCGAGCCGGGCCGGCGGACGAGCGCCCTGGTCACCGACCTGATCACCGCCACCGAGACGCTCGCCCGGCACGGCCGCGACGACGAGGCGCTCACGTTCAGCCTGTGGGCCCGGCACGACACCACCTGGGGGCTCGGCACCGCCGAGGACCGGGCTGTCGTTACCGCCGAGATCCGGGAGGTGGCCCGCCGCACCGGCGACCGGGAGACCGAGCTGTGGGCGACCTCGCTGCGCTGGGTCGCGCTGCTGGAACTCGGCGACCCGCGCTACCACGAGGAGCTCACCGCGTTCGTCACCGGCTGCCGGAAGGGCGAGGTCGCCCGGCAGCGGATGGCGGCGGCCATCGACAGCGGCATCATCGCCGGCTTCCGCGGCGACTTCACCGCCGCCGAGACGCACTTCGCCGAGATGGACGGGTACGGCGAGTGGGAGCACTCCGACCACGCCTTCATGGGCCAGCACCTGCGCTGGTGTCTGCTGGTGCTGTGGGGCCGCCCCGCCGAGGCGGAGGCGCTGCTCGACCGGCCGGAGGCGGCCGGCCACCCGCAGCTGGAGCTGCTGCGGGCGATCACCGCCGCCGAGCGGGGCGACACGGCGACCGTGCAGCGGCTCACCGCCGGGATCGAGGCGGCCGGCACCACCTACCCCCGGCCGGTCTCGCCGTTGTGGCTGCGGCTGCGGGCACAGGCGGCAGCCGCCGGCGCCGATCCCCACCGCTGCGCCGAGGCGCGGGCGGCGCTGGAGCCGCACCGGGGCCGGTGGATGGCCGCCCTCTTCGGCTGCGACATCAGCGGCCCGGTCGACCTCTGGCTGGCCGCCGTCGACGCCGCCGAACAGCGCTGGGACGACGCGGTCACCGGCTACGAGGCCGCCCGCGACGCCGCCGACCGGATGGGCGCCCGGCCGTGGTCGCTGCTCAGCCGGGCCGGGCTGGTAGCCGTCCTCACCGCCCGGGGGCGGGCCGGCGACGCGGCCACGGCGGCCCGGTTGCGGGCCGACACGGCGGCCGAGGCGCGGGAGCTCGGCATGACCCAGGTGCTGCACCGGCTGGGCGAGGTGGATGCTCCCGTTCCCGTCACCGCCGGTCCCGTGGCCCGACGACCAGACGCGGGTCGCGCCGGAGCGGCGACGGCACCGGCAGGGGTGGGTCACGCCGGCGCGACGCCGACAGCGGCCGGAGCGGGTCACGTCGGCGCGGCGGTGGCCGGGGCGGGTCACGCCAGTGCGGCGGTGGCCGGGGCGGGTCACGCCGGTGCGGTACCGGCGCAGGCCGGAGCGGGTCACCCGGCCGGCGGCCCGGCCGGTTCCGGCCTCGCCGGCGACGACCGGACCGGCGAGGCGGAGGCCACGACCGGGCCCGAGTTCCGGCGGGACGGGGCTGTGTGGCGGCTCGCGTACGGCGGCACGGTGGTGCACCTGCCCGATGCCAAGGGCCTGCACGACCTGCGCCTGCTGCTGGGCCGGCCCGGCGTCGACGTGCCCGCGGTCGAGCTGCTCGATCCCGCCGCCGGGCCGGAGCTGGTCGCCGCCCGGCGGCTCGGTGGTGACCCGGTTCTCGACGACGAGGCCAAGGCCCGCTACCGGCGGCACCTGCAACGGCTCGACGACGAGATCGACCAGGCCGCCGCTCGCGGCGACGACCGGAAGGTGGCCGCCCTGGACGCCGAGCGCACCGCGTTGCTGGCCGAGTTGCGCGCCGCGGCCGGGTTGGCCGGGCGCACCCGCCGGCTCGGCGACGAGGCCGAGCGGGCCCGCAAGGCGGTGACGGCCCGGATCCGTGACACGCTGCGCCGGCTGGACGATCGGCATCCGGCGCTCGCCGAGCATCTGCGTGCCACCGTCTCCACCGGCAGCTCCTGCCGCTACCTGCCCACCGAGCCCGTGCCCTGGCGCCTCTCCGAGCCCGGTGAGGCAGCTGGCCGCTGAGCCCACGGCCCGGGATCGATGATGATCAGCTCCCGGATCGGCCGACCACCACGACCGGTCCGAGCGGCATATGCTCCCTCGGTGTTCCGGAACCTCTTCAGCCGTGGTCAGCGGCCGGTCGAGCCGGCCGTCGACCTGGACCGAGCCCTCGACGACCTGGAGCTGCGTGCCGCGCGGGACAAGGCGTCCGCCGACTGGCGTGCCGCCCGCGACGTGATCGAGGCCGCCGGCTCCGACTGGGAGCGCCGCGCCCGCCGGGTCTCCGTCCTCAGCGACGCCGCCGCCGACGACACGTGGCTGGACGCCTGGCTGGTGTCCGCTCCCGACGATCCGACCGCCGCCGTCCTCCTCGCCGCGACGCTCGCGGAACGAGCGGGCCGGGCGCGGGGTTCAGCCCCGGCCAGCCAGACGACCCAGGAGCAGTTCCAGGGGTTCGCCGAGCTGTCGGGCCAGGCCGCGGTCGCCGGGCGCCGGGCCATCGCCCTCGCGCCCCACGATCCCGTGCCGTGGATCGACGTGCTGTGGGCGATGTTCTCCGACGGCGGCTCGCGGCAGGCGGAGTTCCACCAGGCGTTCACCGAGGCGCGGCGCCGCGACCCGTTCAACCTGGGGGTCCACCTGGCGGCGGTGAGCTTCCTCTGCGAGAAGTGGTACGGCTCGCACGAGGAGATGTTCGGCCTGGCCCGGGCCACCGCGGCCGCCGCACCGCCCGGGACGGCGGTCACCCTGCTTCCCCTGTTCGCGCACTTCGAGTACGCGATGCGCGAGTTCAACTGGGGCAGCCCCACGCCGGAAGGGGTGCTGGCCTGCCGTCGGTACTTCCAGCGCCCTGAGGTGCGGCAGGAGTACGACGCCTGCGCGGCGAAGTGGCGAGCGGCCGGCCCGCCCCGGCACGGCGACGCGATGGTGTGCCGCAACTGGCTCGCCCTCGCCTACTCGCTGTCCGACCGCCGGGACGAGGCGAAGGCGATGTTCGACGAGATCGGCCCGTACGCCACGAGCCCCGTGTGGGCGTACTTCTTCGGCGGGGTCAAGCACGGCTTCGTGCACAACTGGCGGTGGGCGAACGGCGTCCGGTAGGGCGGGACGACGAGGCCGGTGGCCGTCCGGGTCAGTCTCAGCGGTCATTTCTGTATCTTTCTGTAGTCAAAAACCAGGGCGGAGCGTGCACGCAGCCAGGGATGCTGTGCC